>JAQVHY010000145.1 GCA_028695935.1 Desulfobacca sp. | reverse complement strand
ATCTTGTCCAGGCCCTCGGGCTTCTGGGCATAGACAATGCGGCTGATAACATCTTCGCCATAACTGATCTGGGCATTGTAGTCCGCGGCTTCGCCGATGATCTTGCCTTCGGTCAGCTCCAGCAACTGGCCCCAAACCGTGGTGGTGCCGATGTCGATGCTAATGGCATAGTGATGACCAGTGGTATCACCGGGCTCGACATCGACCAACCGGGGTTTGCGGGAGCGCCGCTGGGCAAAATCAAGGACCGCGGTAACCTCAAAATTCTGGTCCCGTAAGACTCGGGCCAATTTTCGGAGCAGAAAAAAATCCAGGGTAATGTTATCAATCCCATGAGTTTTGCGGAGGCCCTCCCGCAAGCGCCGGAGATCACAGACGTTATCGGCCAAAGTGGGAGGAGGCAATTTGACAAACTTTTTCTCAAAGGCAGGATGGTAGCGGCCGCTGGCCTGAAGTTCAGCAATATCAAACGGTAGGGGCCGCAAGCGAGCCTTTTTGGGCTTGAGTCGCAAGACCTTGCGGTCCAACAGCGATTCCGGCGGGATGCGAACGACGACATCGGAGAGCACCCGCGACTGACAGGCCAGTCGATATCCCAACCGCCAGTCCTCATCACTCTGAGTGACGCCCCGCTGGCTGTCTAGTTCTCCCTGCTCCAGGAGAACCTTACATTTGCCACAGACCCCTTCGCCGCCACAGGAGGCATTGATATGAACCCCGGCCTCCATGGCGGCGCGTAAAAGATTTTCTCCTTCGTCGACCTTGATGGTAACGTTATAGGGTTGGAAACTAACCTTCTTTTTCACCGACATCATGATATAGTATCAGAGCTTCGCCTGCATCAGTATAGTTTAGAGCCGAGTGAGAATCTGGGGAGGTTATTTAAAACCCCGAAAGCCGCAGGCATAGCCCGGATGGCCTTTCAGACGTTCCAGGAGCTTGGTAAGAAATTTGACGGCTTCGGCTTTATCTTGATCAATAACGATGGCTTGAATCTCCAACTGGTCTTTATCGGAGAACACAATCTGTTTACCTTCCATATTGACCCTCCTTTTGATAATTGCCTAACTGAGGTTGGGGGCGGAATTGCCCATAAGGAATTGTCAATTTTTAACGGGCCTGAGCACGTACTATTAGTAAAGAGTTTCGAGGCCGACCAGGCCAGTTTGATCTTGCTAGCTCAATTCGACCAGGTTAAGTTTAGACTACCTTAGGGCCACAGGCGTGACCGGGATGGCCCTTGATGCGATCCAATAAAGCGGCCAGATAGCGCAGAGCTTCGTCTTTATCCTGATCAATAACGATCTCTTCAACCTTTTGCTCTTGGGAAACCGGGAAGGTAATCACTACATCTGCCATGGGTCAACCTCCTTTCGCTTAAAGCTAAGCCTTCTAAAGTCCAAAGGATTCTTTAAGATTTAATGACTCCCCAGGACATGTCGCCCCGCCCTAAACCTTCGATGATTCCAAGCACAGCCAGCCTGACTTAGTATGGTAGCCAACATAATTTAAACTATAATGCCTGATTGGCCGGTTGGCAAGTCGTCAGGTACCACTTAATTAGTTTCCATTCCAATAATTAGTTTCCATTCCAAAACCTACTATCCCCTCCCACCAGGGGCGGGGGAATTTCCGAATAAATACTAATTAAGATAAAATAATCAATGACTGTCAAGCGAAAAATAGGTTTAAGTTCCACTTAGTGACTCCCATCATTCTGGCGCATAACTCTTAACCAGGGAGCATTACCGTATATTTCGAAAAAAATGCTGACTTAGTAGTTACCTTTTAGTATAATGTGATGCCAACCTTAACGGCGACAAGGAGTTGGTGCGATTGTCTGGTGGAATCAGAGACCTGATTGTCCTAATTTTAGTGCTTTGGTGGTTGGTGGTGGGAGCCAGGGCCCAGAACCATGATGTCAAACTCTCCGCCGATGGTTCCATGGTTATCACTGGGGCTACGACTTCCTCTCCCCGTCCCTCCGAATCTGCCTCTAAAGGTGAAGCAGAACTGATTGCGTCCCAGATCCAAGTTTATATTTATCGGAATACTTCTCAGGTCTGCCCTCCCCCAGTTAAGGCTCGTGCCGCGCCGCCCCCCCAGCCGGCCAGGCCCGCTAGTCGGCCCCTAAAGGCCCCGCATCTGGAGCCGCTGATCGAAAAATATGCCCGTTGTTATGGGGTAGATAAAAAGCTGATCCGGGCGGTGATGCGTCAGGAATCGGGGTTCAACCCCCAGGCGGTATCTCCCAAAGGGGCTATGGGCTTAATGCAGCTCATGCCCGGGACCGCGGCGCTGATGGGGGTCACCGATCCCTGGGACCCGGAGCAGAACATCGCTGGCGGCGTTAAATACTTGCGCCGCTGTCTATCCCAATTTCAGGATCTGCGACACGCCCTGGCGGCTTATAATGCTGGACCCGAAAATGTCGTTAAATACAACGGCTGCCCGCCCTTTGCCGAAACCCGTAACTATGTGGCCAGCGTCATGCGTACTTATTCCGGCGTGGTCCTGCCCTCCGGATCCGACTCAACCTACCTCCCCGCCCAATCACCAGGCCGGAAACGGATAATTTTTACCCCCTCCAGCTCTAGATGGTATGATTACACTAGTGCTTCCGGGATTCCGGTGCAGATCTGCTATTCGCCGTCGGGCAAGTCCAAGATTATCAAGATAATTTCTAGGAAAGAACGCTAAAACCTCCGGGTGCCCCGGAGATTCGTGGGTGGGTTATTCTAAGGCAAAATTGAGTTGCTCAGCAATGGCTTGAAGAATTTCCAGGTCTACGAGTTCCAGGCCAGTCTCGGCCTCCGCCGCGGCTTCTTTCAAACTGCGGCCTTCTTCCTGCCAGAATTGGTAGAACCGGTTTTGGGCTCCCCAGAAGTTGACGGGAAATGGCAACAGATGGGCAATTTTCAATATTTGTAAGGCGTTTTCAAGTTTCCCCCGCTGATCCAGCGATTTTACGGCATCATCTAAGGCGGTTTCCAGGGTCCGACGGAATGGCGGTTCTAAACGCTCCGCCTCAACTTTTAAGTTCCAACGCTGAATTTCTTCCACCAGGGCAATAACCCTTTCCCAATCCAGGGTGTCCTCCAAATGTTTGGTCTCCCTTTCCAAATCTTGGGTAAGAGTATATTCTGCGGCCACCAGGAACGGACGCGGGATCGGGGCCTCAATCTCTTTGAGGTATTCCATTAGCTTGCGATTCTCTTCATACTGTTGCCGATAGGTATTCTCAAACCGGGCAAAGGTTTCGGCAATAATCTGGAAAATCAGTTTACGCCGTTCCTCGGTCAGCAGGTCTTTCAAGCTATAATAATTAGTGCCGAAATTGTTATCCAAATATCGGATGACCTCGGTAAGGGAATGAAAGGCAAAGATTTGGAAGAGTTCCTTTTTGAGTTGCTCATATTCCATAATGCCCCGGGTAGTACGCAAAACACAGTGAAAATCATGGCCCCCCAGATGCAGCACCACGAAAGTCAACTCTTCGGCCGACATGGTGATTTGGGAGGTAACCATCATACGGCCAACCGCCAGCGCGGTGCCGCCGTAGGTTTCTTGCCGGTAATCCCGGTGTTCTAATTCAAAGCAATAGATCTGACTCTTCTGGGGTTTTTCTTCAAAAATCGAGGAAATCGCATACTGGGCGATTATCCGTCTCAGATCTACCAGGGCCGGCAGGACCAAACGCCGATAAACCTGGGCACCATTACCAAATTCGGGGATATTACTAGGGGCCCAGGACAACCGCCGCATAAATTCCTCTTCCAGATTCTCTCCGGTAAAAGACCGGGCCAATTGCAGAGCCCGGGCCGCGTATTTAAGGTTTTGCACCGTCTCCTGGCCGGAAATCTCATCAAAGAACCAGGCACAACTGGTATACATTAATAAGGCATGACGTTGCATCTCCAAGAGCTTGAGGGTATCCCGACGCTCGAAATATTTCAGGGGGTATTTTTGGTGCAGATGCAGAAAGTCATCCAAATTATCCAACCGGCGATTTAGGATCACTGAGATGTAATGATTACGGGCCTTCCAGGGATCATCCAGGTACTGGCTGCCCTGGGTCTCAAAGAGGACCGCTAATTCATTACGCAGCCAGTCCAGGGCGGCCCGCAAAGGGGCCCGCCAGGCCTGATGCCAGCCGGGATGTCCGCCACTGCAGCAACCACAATCCGCCTGCCAGCGCTCCACCCCGTGCGGGCAACTCCAGGACGAATTGTCGTATATTTCCACTTCCCAGATCGGCGGGAAGTGCTCCAGGAATTGACCATAATTAATCAGTTGACAATCAGTGTTGTGGCGCAAGCGTTCAATGGCATAGGCCAACGCCATCTCGCCGAAATGATGATGGTGCCCGTAAGACTCTCCGTCGGTGGCGATATGGACCAGTTGCGGACCTTCCCGTTCCTCGGAAAAGCCTTCCATTAGCCGATTGGTCAGATGCTCGCCGCTGGACAGCAGCCCCTCAAAGGCTACGGCGCGGGCAATAGTTTCATCATAGAAGAAGATATCGATATATTTAGAATTATTAGGGTTAGAATCAAGCATTACTCGGTATGGCTGGGACGGATCGATCTGGCCGCCACTCACATCCAGCCACTCGGTCTCGTCTCCCCCCAGGGGGCGGATGCGATGCGCTTGGTGCGGAGCCAGGATAGTAAACTTAATCCCATGATCGACCAGTACTCCCAAGGACTTGTGGTCCACCGCGGTTTCCGGCAGCCACATACCTTCGGGACGGCGTCCGAAGCGATGCTCAAAATCCTTAATTCCCCAGACCACTTGGGTGTACTTATCCCGCCGGTTGGCCAGAGGCATGATCAAGTGGTTGTAAACCTGGGCCAAGGCACTGCCATGGCCACCGAAATTGTCCTGACTGAGCCGATCGGCGAGCAGAATGGCTTGATAAACATTTGAGGCATGTCGTTCCAGCCAAGCCAATAAGGTAGGGCCAAAATTAAAGCTGAGATATTGATAATTATTGATAATATCAGTTATCCGGCCGTCTTCCCGCAGAATCCGGGCCGCGGCGTTGGGCCCGTAACATTCCGCGGTGATCCGTTCATTCCAATCATGGTAGGGGGCCGCGGTATCCTGGACTTCAACTTCTTCTAACCAAGGATTTTCCCGCGGGGGTTGATAAAAATGGCCATGGATACAGATATATTGAGAAAGATCTGGGTTCACTAAGGCGACTCCCATGTGTAATTGCTTATCCTAGCTGTCCGATTATATGGCCTCGGTCTGGCTATGTCAATAGTCTGACTTCCCCCTCCTAGTCGCTAACTCTTCTGGCCGGATGGCGTGAGGCTCTTGGAAAAAAGTACTATAAGCCGATTCCGGCATTTGTTTGATATAAAGATCACGCTGCGGAAAGGGTATTTCGATGCCATGTTTACGGAAGGCCTCGAAGATGGCACAGTTCAACTCATGGGTCACGGTAATCCGCACATCCGGGGTCCTCAGGTGAACCCAAATGTTAAAGTTCAGGGAACTGTCACCGAAGGCACTGAAATAAATAGTGGGCGGCGGGTCGTGTAAAACATTAGGATTAGCAAGGCAGACACGATCAATAATCTTCGTTACCTGATGCACGTCAGAGCCATAAGCGACCCCCACGCTGAGGCTGAGACGGTTAATTCCCTTGCCATAGAAGGTCCAATTGAGAACTTTATTGGAGATCAGTTCAGAATTGGGGATGATCAGCACATAGCGGTCAAAGGTCTGGAATACCGTGCTGCGCACCCGGACTTCCTTTACCATTCCCCACTGACCGTCAATGATCAGCATGTCCCCGACCTTGATAGGCCGTTCAAACAGCAGGATCAAGCCGCTGATAAAATTATTAACGATATTTTGCAAACCAAAGCCGATCCCAACTCCGAGGGCACCAGCAATTAAAGCTATGTTGGTGAGATTAAATCCCAGGAAACCCAGGGCCATGATGATCCCCAGGGTCATCAAGGCATAATGCGAGGTTTTGGAGATGGTGGCCTGCACCCCCTCATCCCAGCCGCGGCGGGTATAAAGGCGTTGTTCCAACAGGAACTGGATTAGATAAGAGAGACGGTGGGCTAGACAGATCACCAACAATGCCAGCAGAATGGCCAGCGGGGTTAATCTAACCGGGCCCAGCTGCGGCCCCGAGTTGAGTATCTCAAAGAGCTTGGGGGCAACCATCGCCCAGATTCCCCAAGTATCCAAGATGAAGGGAACCGCCAGAATGACAAGCGCGGCGGGGACTAGTTTACGCCACTTATGAAAGATATTTGTTATACTTGGGGTCCAGGAAGGAAATTTATAGACCAACAAACCCTGTTCCGGGTGAAAAAAATAGGTATCAAAATCATCGCTCAGCTGGGCTAAGACCAAAAATAGAAACGAGATGCCGATGGTCTTGACGGTGGCTTGGGATAGAAACGTGGCCAGATTGTGAAATCCAAAGAGACCACCCAAAAGTATCACTATTAATCCAAACCATACCAAAAACCGAAGCCCCTTGATGATATCCCGCCACCAGAAACACTCAGATACCCCCATGCCATCTAGTAAATTGCCCAGGTGGGGTTTTTTGAGCAATCCGGCCAGTCCCAATAAGATGCCGATTTCACAGATAAATCCTGAGAAATCCAAGGTTCTCACCGGATATTTTAACAACTCTATGACAATGAGGACCCATTGGCCAGCCACCACATAAACAAGATATAATCCGCCATATCTATAATAAAACCGGGCAGTTTCATCAACCACGGGAATAATCCGACGCCGCGCATCTTGGGGATTATACAGAGCCTGATTTAATTTTGTCAGCAATCCGATCACAATCCAAGCTATCAGACCAGAAAAAACCAGCTGTATGTCGGTATTTTTCAGCAGATCCAAAATCCGTAGTCCGAGGCCCAGCCATAAAACGAAAACCAGCAAAACCGCCCGCCGAGAGATGATCTGGGCCAGGGCCAGGAAGGTTTTCTGGGC
>JAQVHY010000144.1 GCA_028695935.1 Desulfobacca sp. | reverse complement strand
ATGATATAGAGCAGGTATACGTCATAAGCGGACATATTATTCCGAGCGTAATATTGATTAACCTCAAAATGTAGAACCGCCCACCTCGGCGGTTCAGGCGCCACCGCTCTCGGCAGCGCTACATTAGGCTATTTCCTGCACTGAGTGATAATTGCTTATGCCTTGAACTCGGGAGAAGGTATGAAAACGAGTTAGGCCGAGGGTTAGCTGAAACGGACGGGTAATCGTATAGTCACGGTGGAACCCTGACCGACCTCGTTTTCCAAGTTAATGATCCCCCGATGTTCGTCGATAATCTGGCGCACAAAGACTATGGCCAGACCGGATAACCCACCTTGGTGGTAAAGTAGGGTTCAAAGATTTTACTCAGTAACTCGGGGGACATCCCCGGCCTGTGTCCTGGATTGACAGGCTAATGTGCATCATATCCACGGCTGTAGGCCCATGAACCCGCCTGGGCAGGGGTGGCTTCCAACGCATTGCGTAACAAGTGGGCTATGGACACCTTGATGAGATGTTTATTTACCTGGGAGTAGGATGGAAACCAGTCACCAGGTGAACTCGTCCCCGCTCAGATTCAGTCCAATGATGCCGACAATCACCAGTCCGATCGATATCATCTTAATCACGCTCAGCGGTTCCCGAAACCAGACAATGCCAGCCGTGGCGATCAGCGCCGTTCCCACCCCTGACCAGACGGCATAGGCCAGGCTGATCTCGATCTTTTTGAGGGCCAGGGTCAGGGAGGCCAGGCTGAGCGCATAAAATAAAAACATACTCAGGGTTGGACAGAATTTAGTGAATCCCTGTGACAGTTTCATGGAGATAGTCCCGCTCACTTCCAAAACGATAGCCAGAATCAGGAAAACCCAGGTCATTAACCCTCCTCTGTGATAATAAGAATAACATACCCTTGAATTTCGTCCGGTTATGGATGGCACCAAAATCCCACCTCCAGAATGATTTGCCAATATTCTCCAGGACCTCACTTTTTAGTGGTTGATTGACTGCCTTCGCTGATCAGTAAACGCGGAGTTAGAGGTTGTCTTGACCCCGGATAACATCACAGACTAAAACGCTAATGGGGGAACAACTTTGTCCCGGGGTGGCGATCGGCAGAAGGCTTTTCAAAAGCAGGCCGGACAATCCGGGTGAAGCGGCTAGCTAACCGAAAGCTGTCAACCTAGATCCGGGTCATGATGATACATTTGCCAGGTCTGGCGGAAAGCCGCTGCGAAGGAACGATTTTCCACATATTGGCGGCCAGCGCGTCCCATTTTTTGCCGGCGTTCCGGATCGGCCAGCAGGGTCTGGATGGCCCGCCGCAAGCCCTCTACATCATTGCCGGGAACCACTAGACCGGTTTCACCAGGAATAATATTCTCCTGGGGTCCCCCGGAGTCAGTAACAATAACCGGGATTCCCGAGGCCTGAGCCTCTAATACCACATTGCCAAAGGTATCGGTGGTACTGGGAAAGAGGAACAGGTCGCACGAGGCGTAGACCGCGGCTAAATCCTCGCCGTCCAGATATCCGGTAAATATGCAAGGCGTGTCCTTCAGGCTCTCCTGCATCTCTTTAAAATATGGCCCATCGCCAACCACAATTAAGGTAACCTGAGGGTCAGTCATGAGCAGCGATTTAAAGGCCGAACATAACAGCGGCAGGTTCTTTTCTTTGGAAACCCGCCCGACGTAAAGCAATTTATGGCCGTCTCGAACCTGATGGTGCTTTTTCAAGTAGCCATTGGCCTTGGTGGGATTAAACCGGGTGATATCGACCCCGCGGGGAAATAACCGGATCTTTTCAGCCCTGATCCCTTTTTGGATCAACTCTATCTGGCAACTCTGAGACGGCACATAGATAATATCCATCTGATTGTAGAACCAGATGATATATTGCCACAGTAAATCTACTATGGTCTGATCGTTGGTTAAATAATCGGCATATTGGGGCAGCGCGGTATGGTAAGTGCCGTGCAGCGGCAGATCCAAGATCCGGGCGATGGCCAAACCCACCAGGCCCAACGGCCCCGGCGTGGCGGCATGAATGTGAGTAAAACTTTCTTGATAACAATACTGCAGCATTTCCAAGAAGGGCGGATGGAATAATTTCATTTCTTGATATTCCGGTAGATCAAAGACTCCCAACGGGATAAAGTTTTTTACTCCTTCCTCTTCCGGCCGTCTTTGGTTGTCGCAGGTAATTACTTTATAGGCCAGATTATCTTTTAAGGCCAGTTCCAGACGTCGCCTTAAGGTCAGAGCGACGCCGTTTACCTCATAAAAGGTGTCGGTAAACAGGGCTAATTTAAACGTCTCGGGATCAGTACGGTACTTAGAAATACCATTCAGTCTCTCCATAATTTTCTGCCCTAAAAATCTGTCCTTGGTAAAAGAAGAGTAAGCCGCATAGTAAGGCGTGAACAGAAAATAGACCGCGGCACCGGAACACAAGGATTGGAAGATTTCGCATAGATTCGACTTCTCCAGGCCTTGCTGCAGCCGATTATGAAAGTGGCTCAAGACATTATTACCGATGGTATTGACTACCTGGAACCAGCCTTGATCGGCACCATTTAGTGGCGATGGTCGATCTTGGATAGGAGTTATGGGCGAACTCACCTGATCGGCCAATCTATAGACTTCCTTGGCGATGATGTCGAGGAAGGTCAAGTCCTGCGGAGACTTCTTGGCATAACTGGCATGATTGGCAAAGGGAAATAATTTAGAGACGGAAAACCGCTTCGGCGGTTTGGGGGTGGCGCGTCCTAGCTGCTGCTCCAGGAATTTTATAAATATATGGCGGTTCGCATAGCGCCCCAAGTCATAGCTCTGTTTATAAAATTGGTAGCCGATACTAAAAATATTATGGGCTAAGGTCTGGGGGCTGGAGGCCTGACCCTGAACCCGGGCCTGATTTTGCCTGATACCCTGGAAAAATCCCGGCAAAGTCGTGGCTCCCACCACCTCGGTATACATGCGGGCAATATATAAACCACTATGGTCGTCAGAGCCGCCGACCAGGTTTTTGCGCCAGGGAGAGGCCATCGCTGGCACCAAATGGTGCTTTTCCTTTAGGGTATCAATCAGTTGTGGGGTCAGCAGACTCAAAATCACCTGGAGCCAGTCATTTAATTGGGCTTCCCGACCGCCGTTGAGCTCGAAGTTCTGAAACATAAGTAGCAGCTTTTCAAAATGATTTACGGTTAATCGATCATTGACGGCCCACAGGGGATGCGCTAGGGCATGGGTCAGGTCTTCTTGATGTAGATATCCCAGGAGGTCATAAATATGATAACGGAGTTGTTGAATTTCCTGATGTTGTTTTTCATTCAGGTCATAGACCACGACGTGAATTTTACAACCGTCCTCCGGGAAATAGGCGGTAACTTCCTCGCTCAGGAATACCTGGGGCAGATGGGCGATTTCTAAACCACCGTTGATGGTATTATGATCGGAGATGGTAACCCAGTCCATGCCCCGCTGTTGGGCGAGGCGATAAAGCTCCGCCGGTTCCGTGTAACTTTCCTGACAGCCGAATTTATGCAACACCCATTGCGAGGGCCGGGTTGAGAATTTAGAATGGACGTGCAGGTCTACTTTCATGGTTTGCTCCTCTAATGCTGAGACCAGGTTAATTGATCAGAATGGATTCTCCGGCCCGCACCTTATCACCTGGTGCCACTAAAATCTGCATGCCCTCCAGGTAAGGGACTAGCAGATCTACCTGGGACCCGATGCGGATCATGCCGAACACTGCCCCTTGGTCAACCTGCTGGCCGGGGGCGATATAACTGTCAATGCCGTTGACCGCCTTGCCGGCTATCTGGACGATGTATTGGGGAATAATTTTTCCCTTAAAAAAGCTGTTTATTTTAGTGATGGTTCGCTCATTCTGAAGAATATGCCAGGAACCCCGGTAATACGGCGGCCGCCGGCATAAAGTGCGCCAATGCATGGCGCGCATAGCATAATTCTCCGTTGCCGGCGGGTAATGGCGGATAAATTCCACCTCTCCGGCCAGCGGGATGCGATTGTAATGGACGTCAAAGGGACTCATAAAAATACCGATCAAGAGCTGGGGCCGGGCCAGTTCTTGACGGACCAGATCTCCCAGGCGGGCCACCACCCCTTGCTTGATCGACATCACTTCCTCCCCGGGCTGCACCTGTTTGACATAGACCACCGTGCCATCCGCCGGGCTGACCAGGTGGTCGCCAGGGGGCGGGGTGCGGGGAGGGTTGCGAAAGAACCAGATGTAGCGCCAATAAGCCCAAGCTCCGGCTAAAATAACGGCTAATCCCGCTACAACCACAATTATTGCAATTCCCGCCATATCCCCGGCTCCAGAACATGCACCAACGACACCCCAGAGGAGAAAGGAAAATTGACGACCTCAAAATATTCTTTGTGACGCTTGATTACTTTCAACCAACGTTTTACTCCGGCATGGTTAAGCAATTCTCGGATATAAATGTTAGTATCATGCAAGAAAATGTAAGTATTTTTATGAGAGTGTTCTAAGACCCTTAAAAAATCATATTTAACATCCTTATAGGCATGACTACCATCAATAAAGGCAATATCGATGGGAGGTAATTGATACTGAGCAAAACAAGGGAAGAACTCATCACTCCGCTGCTTGTAGTGCGTGATGAGGTGATCTACCCCGAACCGGGCAAAATGGGCCTTAACCGCCAGGTAATCATCCCAATTACCACGACCGCCAATGGTCTTTAAGGGGCCATCATTTAATAAAGAATAGGAGGGATCAACGAAAGTAAGCTCCCCCTGGTGGTTGTCTTTCAGGGCCAGGGCCAGACACACCACGCTAAACCCATAACCGGAACCAATCACCAGAATATGACCAGGCCGCAAGGCCCGCACAATGCCATAATAGATAAAGCCAAACCCCAGGTTTAAATTTTTAACTTTTTCATGATGTCCTAAGGGCTTGGCATAACACAAGATATCTTTCAAGGTATTCGTGCTCAAACTAAAATTATTCATCAGCTACCACCTTAACTTCCTATTATCTGGTTATTACCACTCCAATGCTTAATTAGGCACAATTTAAGCGCTTAGTATTGTATTTTTATTACGCTATTATTATTTTTTAGTTATAGTAGGTTATTATCAGGTTAGTATTATCTTAGCATCAGGTTGGTATAGGATAGTAGATTGGAGAGTAAACTTGGTTGCTAGGCAAGGCCTGGTAAAGGTAAGATTACGGGGCGAATTGACTTAAGCAATCTGGCTGGCCGTCTCGGTCCGAGCGGAGCAAAAGCATCAGGCAGTATAGTTGGTTACTCGCCTAGCTGGCATATTGTTGTAGAATTTGGACTGTATCAGTAGTTTCCCAAGGCAGGCTGAGGTCTAGGCGGCCTACCTGGCCGTAGGCGGCCAGCCGGCGGTAAAAGTTTCCTTTATTTAACGCCGGCAGATGACGCAGGTTAAACTTCCGTAAGATTCCAGCCAGACGGAAATCGAAATGCCTTTCCAGGCACAGGGCGAGCTCATCGTCCGGGAGTCGACCGGTCCCAAAGGTTTCCACCTGAATGCTTACGGGCCGGGAAAGGCCGATGGAATAGCTCAATTGCAATTCACATTCCTCTGCCAGACCCGCGGCGACCAGATTTTTGGCGGCATGCCGAGCCGCGTAGGCTCCCACCCGTTCAATACGCAAGGGGTCTTTGCCGCTTAAGGCCGAGCCACTATGCCGGGCGTATTCCCCATAGGTATCAATGGCGTTTTTGCGGCCGGTCAACCCGGAATGGACGGCTGGACCTCCCACCATCAGATTCTCTATGGGATTGATAAATATCCGGGTATCCTGGTCGGGTCTGAGCTCTTCCTCGGCAAAGGCGGGATAAATCACGGCCTCCCTAATATCATCGTGTAACCGTTGCGGGCTTATCTCCGGATTAGGTTGGGCCGTACTGACGATAACCGTAACACTATGAATCCTATAGGGTTTTCTATTACGAAATTCTACCCCCACCTGGGTCTTGGCATCCGGTGAGAGATAGGGGAGCAATTTTCGGACGCGGGCCTGGTTGATCTGCCGGGCCAGGAGATGGGCCAACCAGATGGGCAGCGGCATGAAGGCCTTAGTCTGATCGCAGGCAAAGCCAAAAACCGTTACCTGTTGCCGCACCGGTATCCTCTCCATCTGTTCCTCAGTGAGGTTTTGTTCATTAAAATAGCAATCCATTTCAAAAGGTAATTCCTGGATGCTGGTTAAAATACTGCAGGTCCGGGCATCAAAGTCGGCATCCAGGTAACCGTTTTGACTGATAACCTGGCGCGCTAGATTGGGTAGGTCAATGCTGACTTCCGAGGCGAAGCGAGCGGCAATAAACAGTATGGCGGTGGACACGGCGCATTCGGCCCGGACCCGGGCAAAGGGGTCTTGCTCCAGAAAATGATCGACAATGGCGTCACTGATCTGATCGCAGAGTTTATCCGGATGACCCTCGGTTACCGATTCTGAAATAAAAATAAAATCTTTTTTCATTTTTAAGCCCTTTATCCTCTAATAACGAGGACCTTGGGTCAGCTAGGAGTTTGGCGCCGATAATATGTCTGATCTGAGGAGAAGGCCAGGATGCGGGGCCCCTCTTGGAAAAGCAATTTTGCCAGTTCCGTTTGCTATATTTTATAACAGATATTGCTCCATCAAGGCTTTTTCTCCGTACGGCCCGGCAGCGGCTTGGTGGCTTCGTTGACCATCAGGGGTAGTGCCGCAGTACCTAGAATCACCAGGCCGTCGGTGATTTTAACCGGCGTTAAGCCGAGCACAGTCCTTAAGCCGGGCAGTCCGATGGTTAAGAATTGAAAAAACAAGGAAATTGCCAGGGCCGCATTCAGGTAATGGTTAGGCGGCAAGGTTTCCGGACCCAAGATACTGTGCTCCTCGGAGCTACAACTGATGGCGTGCAGCAATTGTCCGGTAGTAAGGCTGTGAAAAGCCATCGTGCTGGCGCCCAGACCGCGGCCATA
>JAQVHY010000143.1 GCA_028695935.1 Desulfobacca sp. | reverse complement strand
GGGGGACAACGTTTCCTTGGAGATCAGCCTGATCACCCCGATTGCCATGGAGAAGGAACTGCGCTTTGCCATCCGGGAAGGCGGCCGCACCGTGGGCGCCGGCGTGGTCAGCCAGATTATTGAATAACAGGTAACCTCATGATAACTCATAAGATACGCATTCGCCTGAAATCATATGACCATAAATTGCTCGATCAATCCGTGGGGGAGATCGTGGATACCGCCCGCCGGACCGGGGCGCAGGTGGCGGGGCCGATTCCGTTGCCTACTGAAATAAATAAATTCTGTGTGTTGCGTTCCCCGCATGTTGATAAAAAATCGCGGGAACAATTCGAGATCCGCACCCATAAGCGCCTGTTAGATATATTGGAGCCGACGCAACAGACCGTGGATGCCTTAATGAAACTGGATCTGGCCGCCGGTGTTGATGTCGAGATCAAGCTATGAGTCAAGCAGCACCCCGGGCATTTTCGAAAGTAACGCCTGAGGATCGGGGATAACCATGTTAGATGGGATATTGGGAAAAAAACTAGGCATGACCCGGCTCTTTGATCCGGCCGGGACCGCGGTGCCAGTAACCGTAATTGAGGCCGGACCCTGCTTTGTGGTGCAGAAAAAGACTACCAAGCGGGAGGGTTATGAGGCGCTGCAGCTAGGGTTTGAGCGGCGGCGCCTGGAAAAACAGACCAAGCCCTTACAGGGCCACTTTAGCAAACAGGGTCTGAAGAGCGGTTTCCGGTTCTTAAGAGAATTCCGCCTGGAGTCGACCGAGAACTTCGAGGTCGGCCAGGAATTGGACGTCAGCCAATTTGCCATCGGCGATAAGGTAAATATCACCGGGGTCAGCAAAGGCAAGGGCTTTGCCGGGGTGATCAAGCGTTGGGGTTTTAAGCGGGGACCAGAGACTCATGGTTCCATGTCACATCGCGCTCCGGGCTCCATCGGGGCCAGTGCCTATCCCTCCCGGGTCTTCAAGGGCCAAAAATTACCCGGCCATCTAGGCAATGTCCGGGTCACGGTTAAATCTCTGGAAGTTATCGATGTCCGCCCGGAGAGTAATCTATTGATTGTCAAAGGTGCAGTGCCGGGCGCCCGCAATGGCCTGCTGCTGATCAAAAAAGTTTAGAACTGGAAGCGGGAGTAATTAAACATGGCAGTTGTTGATGTTTATGATATAAATCGCAGCAAGGTGGGCGAGGTCAGCCTGAACGAGGCCATTTTTGAGGTGCCGATTAAAAATCATATCCTCCACGAAGTGGTGACCATGCAACTGGCCTGTCGTCGGTCCGGAACCGCGGCCACCAAAGGTCGCTCCCAAGTGCGGGGCGGCGGGCGCAAACCCTATCGGCAGAAAGGCACCGGTAGGGCCCGGGCCGGGACCATCCGCTCGCCTCTGTGGCGCGGCGGCGGGACCGTTTTCGGACCGCAACCGCGCAGCTATGCTTATAAGGTGCCCAAAAAGGTGCGGCGCGCCGCCTTGAAGATGGCGCTGTCCAGCAAGCTCCAGGAGGGTCAACTGCTGGTGCTGGAGGATTATCCCTACGACATTCCCAAGACCAGGGAGTTCGTTAAGGTAATGAATAACTTACAAGTAAAAAAGGCTTTATTTATTACTCCCGAAGATCATCCCGCCCTCAGCCTGTCAGCCCGGAATGTGCCCTACGTTCAGGTGATGCGGAGTGAGGGCTTGAATGTTTACGATATTTTATGTCATGATTATCTAGTATTGCTAAAACCGGCGATTACCAAGATAGAAGAGAGTTTGACATCGTGAAGGCTTATCATCATCTCATCAAAGGACCGATAATCAGTGAAAAGACGCATCTGCAGAAAGAAGCTGATAATAAAGTGAGCTTTCGGGTCGATCTCAAGGCCAATAAGGTCGAAATCCGTAAGGCGATTGAGGAGATCTTCAAGGTGCGGGTGCTGGCCATTAACACCATGCGGGTCAAAGGCAAGCCCAAACGCTTAGGCCGCAGTGTCGGCAGACGGCCGGACTGGAAAAAGGCGGTGGTGACCCTGGCGGCGGGCGATAAAATCCAATTCTTCGAGGGCTTATAAGGGAGTTGTAAGTTACAGGTTTTAGTTGTTAGTGGTGGTTGACTACTGAACGTTTACCAACCGTCGGCTTGAAGGCGGCGGCAAGGATTTGATCTTATGGCATTGATTCAAAGAAAACCAACCTCGCCCGGACGGCGCTTTCAGACCAGTCCCGATTTTGAGGAGCTGACTGCCACCCGCCCGGAAAAGAGTCTGTTGAAGACCCTAAAGAAAAGCGGCGGGCGGAATAATCTGGGTCGGGTTACCGTGCGCCACCGTGGTGGCGGGCACAAGCGGCAATATCGGGTGATCGATTTTAAAAGGGATAAGCTTGAAGTACCGGCCAAGGTGGCCACTATCGAATATGATCCCAACCGCTCGGCCCGCATTGCCTTGTTGCACTATGTCGATGGCGAAAAACGCTATATCCTGGCCCCGATTGATCTGAAGGTGGGGGACACGGTAATCTCTAGTGCGCACGCCGATATCAAGCCGGGCAACGCCATGCCGTTGGAGAAGATGCCGTTGGGTACCTTGATCCATAACATCGAGTTGAAAATCGGCAAGGGCGGGCAGATGGCCCGGGCTGCCGGGGTCTATGCCCAACTGATGGCCAAAGAAGGTAAATATGCCCATTTGAAGCTCCCTTCCGGTGAAGTACGGCTGGTATTGCTGGGCTGCCGGGCCACGATCGGGCAATTGGGCAATGTCGAACATGAAAATATCTCTATTGGTAAAGCCGGTCGGAAACGCTGGTTAGGCCGACGGCCCCACGTCCGGGGGGTGGCCATGAACCCGGTAGATCATCCCCTGGGCGGCGGCGAAGGCAAGTCCTCGGGCGGGCGTCATCCGTGTACCCCGTGGGGCAAGCCCACCAAAGGCTATAAAACCCGGAAGACCAAGGCCAGCGATCGTTATATAATTAAACGCCGGAGTTAAATCTTAGCTAAGCTTAAGGGGTGCAGCCCCAAGCTAGGCGATGGAATTGGATAAGCAATTACGGAGGCAACGTGCCGCGGTCACTTAAAAAAGGCCCTTATATCCAGTCCAGTTTAATGGACAAGGTCATCAAAGCCAACGAAACCAAGGATCGGCGGCCAATAAAAACCTGGTCCCGACGCTCGACGATCACACCGGATTTTGTGGGCTTAACCTTGGCAGTACATAACGGCAAGAAATTTATTCCGGTCTTCGTCACGGAAAATATGGTAGGCCATAAACTGGGGGAATTTGCTCCGACCCGCACTTTTTATGGCCATGCTGGAAGTAAGAAGACTCGGGTCAAGGGCAAAGGTTAAAAGACAGTCATGGAAGTACGTGCGCAAGCGAAATTTGTTCGGATCTCTCCCCAGAAGACCCGGTTGGTCACCCGCGCGGTTAAGGGCAAAGGGGTAGAAGAAGCCCTGGCGGTCTTGCAATTTACTCCCAAAAAGGCGGCTCGCCTGGTCCGCAAAGTCGTGGAATCGGCGCTGGCCAACGCCGGACAACACAGCCAGATCGATGTTGATACCCTGTATATCAAGAAAATTTGGGTGGACGGGGGTCCCTCGCTGCGACGCTTCCGGCCTCGGGCTATGGGGCGGGCCACGCGGGTGTTAAAGCGCTCCAGTCATATTACCGTGGTGCTGGATGAGAAACTGTGAAAACTGGCAAGTGGAAAGCAGAATGTTAGTGGTTATCAAGCCATAGGAGAAAAATTTGGGCCAAAAAGTTCATCCCATAGGATTCCGCCTGGGTAATTATCGGCAATGGAACTCCCGGTGGTTCGCCCGCAACGATTATCCGCAGTTGTTGTTGGAAGATCGACGCATTCGAGATTTTATCAGACAGGAAAAAGACCTGGAGGGCGCCGGGATTGCCTCCGTAGATATTGAGCGGGCGGCCAATAAAGTCAAAATTAAAATCTTTACCTCCCGGCCCGGGATCGTCATCGGTCAGAAAGGCCGTAAGATTGAAGACCTGAGGCGAAAACTGGAAAAGCTCATTGGCCGGGAATTGATTATCGATATTCATGAGATTCGCAAGCCCGAAACCAACGCCCAATTGGTGGCGGAAAATATTGCCTTGCAATTGCAACGGCGGATAGCCTTTCGCCGGGCCATGAAAAAGGCGGTCAGCCAGGCCATGAAATTCGGGGTCCAGGGGATTAAGGTCCGGGTGGCGGGCCGTCTGGGCGGTGCGGAAATGGCCCGCAAAGAGTGGTACCGGGAAGGACGGGTGCCGCTGCACACCCTGCGCGCCGACATTGACTATGGTTTTGCCGAGGCCAAGACCACCTATGGCGTCATCGGGGTGAAGACCTGGATTTTTAAGGGTGAAATATTAGCCGAGGAACAGCTCAGCGTATAAACCGGGCTCGACCGAAGCAGTCAGGAAGATCTTATGTTAAGTCCAAGGCGAGTACGTTATCGGAAACAACAGAAAGGACGGATGCGCGGTAAGGCCAGCCGGGGGGCGACCCTGGCCTTTGGCGACTATGGCTTACAGGCCCTCAGTTGTGGCCGCTTGACTGCCCAGCAGATCGAGGCGGCTCGAATTGCCATTACCCGCCACGTCAAGCGGGGGGGCAAGATCTGGATCCGCATCTTTCCTGACAAGCCGGTAACCAAAAAACCGGCTGAAACCCGCATGGGTAAAGGTAAAGGTAGCCCGGAGGGTTGGGTCGCGGTGATCCGGCCGGGCCGGGTGCTCTATGAGATGCAAGGGGTACCCCGGGAAGTGGCCCAGGCGGCCCTGCGGCTGGCCAGTTATAAATTGCCGTTGCCGACCAGATTTATTGCCCAGGAGGATTTATGAGGGCGGCGGATTTACGCGATCTGACGGAAGACGAACTTCAAATCAAGCTTAAGGAAGTCAGTGAAGAGCTGTTCAATCTGAGGTTCCAAATGGGCAGTCAACAATTAGAAAATACGGCGCGCCTCAAGGACACTCGCAAAGACTTGGCCCGGTTGAAGACGGTGCTGCGCGAAAAACTGGGACATGCCGTTTAGATAAGAAATTAACCCAACGGTAATCGGAAACAATCATGAGTCAAGAACGGAGAATTCGTAAGAGCCGAACCGGCATAGTGGTCAGTGATAAGATGGACAAAACCGTAGTGGTCCAGGTATCCCGCCTGGTGCGTCATCCGGTTTATGGGAAGACCGTCAGACGGCGGAATAAATTTAAAGCGCACGATGAGCAAAATGCCTGTCGGATCGGGGATAAGGTATTAATTATTGAGACCCGTCCCTTGAGTCGGGATAAGCGCTGGCGAGTTAAGGAAATTCTGGAAAAGGCAGTCTGATTTCACCCTAGACCGAAAATTTTATCTTAAAGGTTAACCATGATACAGGTACACACTCAACTTAATGTAGCTGACAACTCCGGCGCGAAAAGGTTATTTTGCATCCGGGTATTGGGCGGCACCGGGCGGCGTTATGCCCGGGTCGGGGATATCATTGTGGTGTCCGTCAAGGAAGCGCTGCCCAATTCTAAGGTGCGCAAGGGCGATGTCAAACGGGCGGTAGTGGTCCGGACCATCAAAGAGACGCGGCGGCCGGATGGCTCTTATATCAGATTTTCGGACAACTCGGCGGTGTTGATTAACCCCCAGGGAGAACCGATCGGCACCCGGATTTTCGGGCCGGTGGCTCGTGAACTGCGGGCCAAGCGTTTTATGAAGATCATCTCCCTGGCTCCCGAAGTCCTCTAGGATAATGATGATGAATAAACCAAAGAAGCTCTCCCGCAGCAAAATTCGGATTAAAAAGAATGACATCGTGGAAGTGATGGCGGGGCGGGATCGCGGCAAGACCGGCAAGGTTTTGAGAATCCTGGAAGAACAGAATCGGCTGATCGTGGAAAAGGTCAACATGATCAAACGCCACACGCGCCCCAGTCCCACAACCGGTCAGGGCGGCATTGTTGAAAAAGAGGGGCCCGTGCATGTCTCCAATGTGAAATTGGTCTGCCCCAAATGTTCCCAGCCTACCCGGATCGGGCACGCTTTGAGCGGCGACGGCAAAAAGGTCCGGGTATGTAAAAAGTGCGGCGAGATGCTGGAAGGATAAATCTTTATGGCGCGGTTGTATGACTATTACAAACAGGAATGTATCCCCTTAATAATGCAAGAATTTCGCTATAAGAGCCCCATGCAGGTGCCTCATGTGGAAAAGATCGTGATCAACATGGGACTGGGGGAAGCGATTCAAAATATTAAGATTCTCGATTCGGCCAGTCAGGAATTGGCGGATATCAGCGGCCAGAAGCCGGTAGTTACCCGGGGCCGCAAATCCATTGCCGCCTTCAAGTTACGGGAGGGCATGCCGATTGGCTGTATGGTCACTCTGCGCCGGCATAAGATGTATGATTTCTTGGATAAACTGGTCAATGTGGCCTTACCCCGGGTCCGGGACTTTCGGGGGGTATCAGAGAAGGCTTTTGATGGCCGGGGCAACTATTCGCTGGGGATTCGAGAGCAGATCATCTTCCCGGAAATCGATTATGATAAAATCGACAAGATCAAAGGATTAAATATCACTATCGTGACCTCGGCCCGGACGGATGAAGAGGGTAGATTCCTACTGCGGCTCTTGGGCATGCCGTTTCGGAGTTAAATAAGGAGATCTTCGTGGCCAAAAAATCGCTGATTGCTAAGGCTAAACGGGAACCGAAGTTCAGCACCCGGAGCTATAATCGCTGTCCCATCTGTGGACGCCCCCGGGCTTTTATCCGCCGTTTCGGTATCTGTCGGCTGTGTTTCCGACAGATGGCGTTACAAGGCGAGATTCCTGGAGTGGTTAAATCGAGCTGGTAAACCCAGACCCGGAGATTGGGTACCGTATCAGGAATAACCGCCCTGGCCGAAGCCAGTAATAAGTAAACAGGAGCAAGTATAGATGAGTCTCACCGATCCCCTGGCGGATATGCTAACTCGCATCCGGAATGCGGGGGGGGCCAGATTTGATAAAGTGGATATCCCGGCCT
>JAQVHY010000142.1 GCA_028695935.1 Desulfobacca sp. | reverse complement strand
GGAGAATTATGGCCAGGGGTCCAGCCGGGAACACGCGGCCCTGGCACCCCGCTATCTGGGCGTGCGGGTCAAACTGGCCAAGAGTTTCGCCCGTATCCATCAGGCCAATCTGATCAACTTCGGGATATTGCCTTTGATCTTCGAAGACCCGGCAGATTACGAGCGGCTCACCGTTGGGAAGCGCTTACATCTTCCTGAACTGCGGCGTCGGCTGCTGGCTGGGGAGGAGCACTTGCCCTTGCAGGTTAATGGCGAGACCATCTGGGTACGGGTTGATCTGTCCGATCGGCACCGACGGATCATTGTGGCTGGGGGATTGCTTAACCTGACCCGGGAGGAATATCAGAAAAACAAAAACTCTAACCCTCGATTAGGGTAATTACTGCCGTAGGGGCGACCCGCCGGGTCGACCATACGGATTATCCCCTTGCCGTCGGGAATCGGCTTTTATTTTAAGGACTTCACTGCGCTAAATTAAAATTAATTTCTCGTTCCGGCCTGAAAAACCGGGGATCAAAAACTACGGTCGTCGGGTTTTTCCAGCGCGGTGGTTCCGGCGGCACCTCCAGGGCTCGCACCGGATAACTCGGACTTTTCCGCAGCATGCTTAAGGCCGGCCAGGTGCGCACCACTACCCGCCCGTCCTTAACCTGATAATAAGCGATCTTTCTACCGTCGGGAGAAAAGCTGGGGCTGCCCCATAACGGGTCCAAATCTAAAGGCAATCGGAAAGATTCCTCTTGATCGCGGCGGGCATGGTAAATATAAATGCGGTTCAGACTAAGCCCTTCGCTGGCTAAGATAAAAACCCGGTCTTTGACCACTTGCGGTTGTAGATAGGACCAGTGCGGCAGGAGCTTGGTTTGACCATCCGGCAAGATAATCTCCACCTGGCCGATATAGAGGCCCATCGGCCCGTGATCTTCGATCACGGTTTTGTTGACCAACCGGGCCTGGAGTTCTGCGGCTGCTCCACCGGGGACCAGCGCCAACAGCGCAATACCCGCAATAACTGCCCCTACCAGGGACGGTAAACAGCCACTGCAGCCCCAAAACGCTGATCGGCGGAAAGCATTTGGACTAGCCATCTTCGGCATCGTTAATTGCAGCTATTAAGTGGGTTATTAATCTAGGTGGCGGTTGAATGATTTTTATTGATCATCATCACCGGCAATAAGCGGTAAAGCTGTTCAAGGTGCAGGAAGTCATGGTATTTCCTGCACCTCGCCCGTATTTTATGAAATACTTATCCTTCTACCCTTAAAATACCAGGTTTATCTTAAACTCTATCCTTACCGTAAAGTGGTTTGGGCCTGGCCCTCAAGCGCCCATAAAATATTCTTCTTTCAAGGCCGGGGGCTTAAATTCAATGACCCGCAGCAATAACACCGGGACCGTGGCGTGGCTGACCACCTTTTCAGCCACACTACCCATGACCCAGGCGACCTCTCCTTTGCCGTGGGTAGCCAGGGCAATCAGATCCATGTTGTTGTCTCGGGCATAGCCAATGATCTGCTGGGCCGGCATGCCCTCCTGATAGACCGTGTTAACCTCAATCCCCTTGCCCTTGAGTTCATTAGCCGTAGCTTCCAGGTATCTTTCCGAGACCCGCTTTTCCTGGGCCGCGGCTTCGACAAACACCTCGGGACTGGGACTGCCTTCCACTCTAAACATACCTGCTCCCCCGACCGTCATGAGGGTGACCTGGGCTTCGCAGGTTTTGGCCAACTCTTCTACCTGAGGTAAGATCTTTGCCGCTAATTTCGAGCCATCCAAGGGAACCAAGATCTTTTTAAACATGAGATCCTCCTGCATTGAGTAGTTAGTATTCCGTAACAAGTTATTGCTTGTTTACCTCCAGCTCCATAATGCACCAGGTTAGATTCCCTGACGCTGACTTCCCCATTTCCGCCCGCCTACGTCGTGTTTTTTTGAAATTGATCTCCTCTTAAATCTATTTTTTTTAAAATAAGGACTATTTATCAATCTGTCAATGACAAAATGGTCGGGATTAAAAACTAGTCATCAGCAGGGCTGACAATAGGGGAGATGGTTTCGGGATGTTCGATGGCCTTATACAGTTCACGCTGCAATAGACGGTTATAACTGGTAAAATCACGATCGCCGCGGTCAACCTCCAGGTGTTGGTCCATCATTTTTAATTTGGCGTCCAGATCGTCCAGAAAGTAAACCAGCAGGGCCTCGCGGGTCTTGGGCAGCACCGGGGAGCCGTACTCCTGATAACCATGATGGGCGACAATGATGTGCTCCAACTGTAAAAGCAGGTTCGGGTCTGGAAAGTTTTGGGCCCGGGCTTCATCCCGCACCATCTCCACACCCAAGATAATATGCCCTAACAATTGCCCGGAGATGGAATAATCCGGGGCCTGGGGATTGGTAATTTCCTGGATCTTGCCGAGGTCGTGGAGGATAACCCCGGCGACCACCAGACTGCGATTGAGGTGGGTATAGACCGCGGTAGCTTGGACCGCCATCCGGGCCAGGAACCAGGTGTGTTCCAACAACCCGCCCAAGTAGGCATGGTGATAAAGCCGGGCCGCGGGACAGACTTTAAAAGTCTCAGCATGCCGGTGGAGTAGGGCCAGAACCAGTTCTTTGAGAGGAGAGGCTACATGCTCTTCCGCCAGATTTAGCAGCTCCTGCCACATCTGGTCCCGATCATAGGCAGTGGCCGGAATCAGCAAAGAGAGATCCAGATCCTTGACCTCCTTGCGGAGCTGTCGGATACGGTCCACCGTCATGATGGCCTGGACCGAGATCTGAAGTTCGTCATTAAAGGAACTGACCCGCCCCTTTACCGCCACATAATCACCGGCAGTAAGAGGCTCGGGATATTTTTCCAAAACATCCGACCACACCTTGGCTTTCAGAGAGCCGCTGCGATCACCTAACAGCAAGGACAGATAGGGTTCGCCGTTCCGGGTCAAGCGAGATTCCAGGCGCTTGAGGACAAAATATTGTTGCACTGAATCCCCATCTCGTAAGTCCTTGATAAACTGGTGAACCATAAGATTAGTCTCCTTCCCGTAACCGTGCCCTAAAGCTAGCGTGCCACCTCGCCTCGGCAGCGGGTTGAGAATGCCCTAAAACAATTTAAGTTTAAGGCAAAAGCTGAGCCGGAGCAAGGGAAATCATTTCTAATAATAAGTAATTTCCTTAACTTGACAACTTCACCAGAGATAATTATTTTTTAGTTGTTTAAAACCGATAATTATCATATGAGCTTATCGCCGGGGGTTACGGCATACGGTAAATTAATTGCTGATCAAGTCAGCCCGAAGGGTTTATAGTTGATGAGCCAGGATGTTAATGATGAGCTTCAACGCCAGGGGGGGCCGGTCAAGGGGGCGTGTTAATTTTCCTGGGAGGTCAAAAAATTTGCCAATTAGATTTTATTATGTTAATATATAGGGATTGATAAAATTTGCCTTTTATAAAGACCGGAAGCTCTACCGGATTAAGAGGAATCTCTCATGGAGAGTGATTATATCAACAAATTAGTAAACTTGGGGAAAGAAAAGGGTGGTTATTTGACGTATGACCACCTTAATGAAATTTTACCGGCGGGAATGGTGGATCCCGTCCAGATCAAGGAAGTGTTTGATACCTTGCAGGAAGAAGAAATCGAGGTAGTCGAAAGCCTGGAGGAAGTAGGCTTTGGTGAAGTTGAGCTGGCCGAAGAAGCCGCTGAGGTCGAGGCCGAGGAAGCGGCCGAACCCGAAGAGGTCCCTGAACAGGAGGGCATTGTGGCGGCTTATTTTCGCGAGATGCTGCGCTATTCGGTGTTAACTCCCGAGGAAGAAAGAGAACTAGGTAAGATCATTAAGAACGGCCAGGAAAGCATTCTGAAGATGGTGTGCGCCAGTACCTCCGAACTGGAGGAGATTAATTATCTGCGGCAAAAGGTGCAGGAATGGTTTCAGACGGAAGAGAAAACCGCTCAGGCCAAGGAAAAATTATTCCGCTTTATTCATCAGACCTTAAGACAGGTACAACGGCACCGTCCGGAAGCGAATGAAGTTAAACAGCTGGCCAAGCAGATCAAGGATAAGGAAAAAGAGGTCACCCGCGCCCGGGATGAGATGATCAAGGCTAACCTGCGTCTGGTGGTGAGTATTGCCAAGAAATATCTCCATCGCGGTCTAAGTTTTTCCGACTTGATCCAGGAAGGCAACCTGGGGTTGATGAAGGCCGTGACCCGCTATGATTATACCACCGGCTACCGCTTGAGCACCTTTGCCTCGTGGTGGATTCGCCAAACCATCACCCGGGCGATCTATGACAAGACCCGGACCATTCGGATTCCGGTACATCTCCAGGAGATTCGCAATCGCTGTTACCGGGCCTTTTATGATCTACTCAAGGAGTTAGGCCGAGAACCCTTGCTGAAGGAGATTTCCGAGCGTTCCGGGGTGCCGGAGGACAAAATTCTGGTAGTCACCAATCTCTCGGACGAACCTATTTCGCTGGAAACCCCGGTGGGCGATGAGGGCGATCGTTTGGGCGATTTTATCCGCAACGATCAGGCCATTTCTCCGCATGAGGCCATCGTAAGCTCAGAGTTGGGCGAAAAGACCGATGCCATCCTGGCGACTCTGACCCCGCGTGAGGAAAAGATCATGAAGATGCGCTTCGGCATCGGGGCCGAAGTGGAGCACACCCTGGAGGAAATCGGGCGCGAGTTCAAGGTATCTCGGGAGCGCATCCGGCAGATTGAAAAAAAGGCGTTGAAAAGGTTAAAGCATCCTACCCGCAAGGCAACGCTGGAGGACTTTCTGGAATAATTACCGGAACAGGAGTTAGTCTGCCCTGATTCATCCACGCTCAGGAGGATCGATCATGACAGTTATGGACCCCCAGAAGTTGGCCGAGTCGCGGGAGCGCTTATTAGAACGCAAACGCAAGTTATGGCAAGAGGTGAAAAATCAGATCAAAACCGGTTTAGGGGAAAGCTACCAGGACCTCCTGTCCACGGTTCGAGATAATGAAGATCAGGCTCTGGCCAACCTCCTGGAAGAGACCCAATTTTCGCTGATCGAACCCAAACGCCAGGAATTGATGGCCATTGAAGAGGCTTTAATCAGGATGGACAACGGCACCTATGGATTCTGTGAAGACTGTGGGGCTCCCATTGAGCCCCGGCGGCTGGAAATCATGCCCCAAACCTCCTTATGCCGGGAATGTCAAGCCCTACGGGAGAAGGTGGCCAAGGCCGGAGGACGCTGATATCGCCGGAGGCTGATCAAAACCGCTCCTAAGCCAGGGGTAAGCGCCGATGTTCCAGGCACGGCAACCCCATCCGGACTTGCTGTAAGCGTTGGCGGTCCAACCGGGCGTAAATCACCCCTTCGCCATCTGGGGCCTGGGCGACCACCAGGCCCCAGGGATCGACGATCAGAGAGCGACCATAACACTCCCGCTGGGGGCCGTACTGGCCAAACTGGGCCGGGGCCAGGATATAGACCTGATTTTCAATGGCCCGGGCCCGAAGCAGCACCTCCCAATGATCTTTGCCGGTATGCATCATAAACGCGGCCGGCAGGATGATCACTTCGGCGCCGCGCGCTACCAGAACGCGAAACAATTCCGGGAAGCGCAAATCATAACAGATGGCCAGGCCCAGGGTAAAGGCTTCCGGTGCCAGGGAGACGGTGACCACTTCGTGGCCTCCCTGCACATAGCGGGATTCCTGCTGGCTGGGCCGGCCGGGTAGGGTGACATCAAAGAGGTGGATCTTACGATAACTGGCTAAACGCTCGCCCTGAGGACTGAGCAGAACCGCAGTGTTATAAGGTTTGCAGCCCGCCGCGGTGATCTCGGGAAAGGTGCCCAGCAACAGATAAATCTTCAGTTCCGCCGCTAATTGCTGGAATTCCTGGATCAGCGGGCCGGATAGTGATTGGGCCGTAGGCGGCTCGGCCGCCTCGTTCGGTCCCAGGTAGGCAAAATGCTCCGGCAACGCCACTAACCGGGCCCCGTGTTGGGCGGCTTCCTGGATGAGTTGGCGGGCCCGCTGCCGATTATGCCCGACATCGGTAGTACTATGCATCTGCACCACGGCGACCCACATCTGCGTACCCCTCTCAAAGCCTACTGGTGGTTAGAGTATGACCGGATTATATACCGGATTGCCGAAAAGATGAAAATGAAAACGCGCACAGGGCTTTTAAAGACTAGTACAGGTACGGTTGAGATATTGCCGTTCGAGGCACAGGTTAGAGTCAAGAGGGTCGGGCTGATAAAAAAATCTTGACAGATTTACTAACCTTATTTAAATATATAAAGATGCATTTTTTACCGCGATGGGAGGCCCGAGCTGGCGTAGCTCAATGGTAGAGCAGCTGATTTGTAATCAGCAGGTTGCGGGTTCGAATCCCATCGCCAGCTCCAGGAGTAACGGGAGTAGAAGAAAACTCGGTGGGAGACGGTCTGGGCCAGCCAGACCATTAACCGTGGAGAGGTTCCCGAGCGGCCAAAGGGAACAGACTGTAAATCTGTCGGCGATGCCTTCGGAGGTTCGAATCCTCCCCTCTCCACCAGTAATTTGGCAATGTTAGGGAGATTGGGCTTGCGAAACCGGGGGACAGCTAGGAAGATGCCGGAATGCAGCTTGGCCCCTGCCAATCCTTAGCATCCGGGCGGGAATAGCTCAATTGGCCAGAGCATCAGCCTTCCAAGCTGAGGGTTGCGGGTTCGAGTCCCGTTTCCCGCTCCATTATCGGCCCACGTAGCTCAGTAGGTAGAGCACTTCCTTGGTAAGGAAGAGGTTCACCGGTTCGATCCCGGTCGTGGGCTCCAGAGTGATAATTACAGGTATTGATTCCCGGACTTAGTCCCCAGAGCATAACTGCTCTTTATGGAGATCTGAGATGGCCAAGAAGAAGTTTGAGCGCAAGAAGCCGCATGTGAATGTGGGCACCATTGGACATATTGATCATGGCAAGACGACCTTGACCTCGGCGATTACCAAGCATCTGGCCCGCAAAGGGATGGCGG
>JAQVHY010000141.1 GCA_028695935.1 Desulfobacca sp. | reverse complement strand
TTTCCCCGGAACTCTTCTCCATATAGGGTACTTTTCCACCGGTCATGATCAGGGTGGGGCGTCCCGAGAGCAGGTGAAACAGGCGAATACCTTCCGCCACCCGCAGGGCGCTGGCCTCATCAAGTTGACTGGTCGCCGGGACCTCAAGATTGTATCGGACCCCCCCCGCCAGCACTACAATATATGGAATCTCGGTGAGCTCCGTGATGCTGGTGATGGGCTGATAACGGTTTTCCAACCGCTGCACCAAATAATTGGGTAAGGGTTGGGTAGTAAACAGATAAAAACCTATCAGCCCCAGGGCCAGGACCCCCCAGCCGCGTTTTCGTCCTTCCCGCGCCAGAGTCAATTTCAACAGTCCATAGCCCAGGAGCACCAGTACGACAACTCCGGGTTGCAGGAGCAGGCCGACGATTTTTTTCAGAGCAAACATGACGCTAACATACCTGGTGGGTGGCGTTAATGTCAAGCTTAGTTTAAGCAGGCCGACCCACCGTTAAAGTCCCTGGTGCTCCTTGACTTCTTTTCCGGTCTCCCATATGATAAAGTTTATCAATCTGGCATTGTTGAAAGTGTTTGATGATGTTTGTTAGAATACTGGGCAGAATGGGCAATCCGTTTCTGGGCCTGTTGCGGGAGTTGGGCGAGATGGCCATACTGCTGGTCAATTGTCTGCTGTGGCTGCCCCGCCCGCCGTATCGGCTCCGCCATTTCTTTGGCCAGTTAGAGTTTATCGGAGTCCGATCCCTCTTCATTGTGGCGCTCACCGGGCTGTTTACCGGGATGGTGTTGGCCCTGCAGGCCTACTACGGCTTCCGCAAGTTTGGCGGCGAAAGCCTGCTGGGCGGGGCGGTGGCCCTGTCCATGACCCGGGAAATCGGACCGGTACTGACCTCCTTGATGGTCGCGGCCCGGGCCGGGTCGGCTATGGCGGCGGAATTAGGCACCATGCGGGTGACCGAACAGGTGGACGCCCTGTTGGCCATGGCGGTCCATCCGGTGCATTATCTGGCCTTGCCGCGGGTCTTGTCCGGCCTGATCATGGTGCCGTTGCTGACCGTGGTGGATGTCTTCATCGGCATCCTGGGAGGTTATTTTGTCGGGGTCATGCTGCTGGGCATCAATCCCGGGACCTATATGCAAAAAATGGTGGAAATGGTAGTCGCCTCCGACCTCTATAACGGTCTATTTAAGTCTATGGTTTTTGGTCTATTACTGGCGTTGATCAGTTGCCATCAGGGGTTAAAGGCGCGGGGCGGGGCTCAAGGCGTGGGCTTGGTGACCACCCGGGCGGTAGTCTATTCCGCGGTGGCGATCCTGATCGTGGACTATATGTTGACGGCCCTGTTGTTTTAAGCGGCCCTTTAAATTAAGCCCATGCATCTAATCCGCCTGGTGGATGTCCATAAAGCGTTTAACGGTTTCCGGGTATTGGACGGCCTCAACCTGACCGTTAAGCAGGGTGAGATTATTGTCATTCTGGGACGCAGCGGCACCGGCAAAAGTGTTCTGCTCAAGCATCTGATCGGTCTGATCCGCCCCGACCGCGGCCAGGTGCTGTTGGAAGGGGTAGATCTGGCCCGTCTGCCGGAAAGAGAACTTTTTTCGGTCCGCAAACGGTTCGGTTATCTGTTCCAACATGGGGCTTTACTAGATTCATTAACCATTGGCCAAAATATCGCCTTCCCGTTACAGGAACATACTAGCTGGCCCCGGTCTCAGATTGAGGAAGTGGTCGCTACCAAACTGGCTCAGGTGGGCCTGCCGGGAGTAGAGAATAAAATGCCGTCTGAGCTTTCCGGCGGGATGCAAAAACGCGCCGCCCTGGCCCGGGCCCTGGCCCTGGACCCGGAAATTATGCTGTTTGATGAGCCGACCACGGGACTGGACCCGATCACCACGACCACCATCAGACAGTTGATTGCCGAGACAGTCCGTGGCCTGAAGCTCACCGCGGTGGTCATCAGCCATGACATTGAATTGGCCCTGGCGCTGGCTGATGTTATTGCCTTTTTGCACCAAGGGAAAATTTTAACTCAGGAATCGCCCGTCAGCTTTCAATTATCGCCCTTGCCGGAAGTGCAGCAATTCCTGAAGGGGGAGCCGGATTAAGCCGGATAAGAACAAATTAGCTGTATTATCTGGTGTCCATCCGCAAACTCCCCCGCCCCTGATGGGAGGGAGTTTGGGGGGAACGGGAGTAAATTTCAACATATTGAGATGATATGATATTTTTCACCCCCACCCTGACCCTCCCCCCTCAAGGGGGAGGGGAACTATGGTTTCTGAAGGAACACCTAATAAATAATGCCTGCGTAGGGGCGACCCGTCGGGTCGCCTCGACATTACAAGATCAAACAATTCAATTTTTTATACCATGTAGTAACCCAAGTAAAATCGCGGCGGAGGGTTTATGAAGGCAAAATCGACCTGGAGTCCGGAGGTTAAGGTCGGCATCTTTGTGCTGGTAGCCTTGGTGCTGCTGGCCTACATGAGCCTGAAAGTGGGGCGCTTTGCCACCATCGGCTGGCGAGCCGGTAATACTTACTATGCCCGCTTTGCTTCGGTCTCGGGCCTGGTTCCCAATGGCCAGGTAGAGGTGGCGGGCGTGGAAGTCGGGCGCATCAAGGATATCGCCCTCAAAGACCACCAGGCCCAGGTTGAATTGCTGCTCCAACCCGGCCTGGAGCTCCGGCAGGATGCCCAGGCCACCATCCGCACTAAGGGTATGTTGGGGGAAAAATTTATCGAACTCCATCCCGGCACCACCGCAGCGGCCCCCTTAGCTGCGGGTGGCACGATTACCGATACCCAGGCGGCAGTGGAGTTTGATGAGGTTTTGCGCCGGGTTCCGACTTTGCTGGAGGATGTCCGACCCATCCTGACCGATGTCCGGGCCATCACTCAGAGCCTGCAGCGGGTGATCGGCACTGCTGAGGGCGAGGCCTCTTTAAAGGATATGCTCGATAATTTTCAGGCGGCCAGTAAGTCATTGAGTCAGATCGCCAAAGACCTGGAACAGGGCCGGGGTACCCTGGGCAAACTTCTCAAGGAAGACCAGCTCTACCGCCAGGTCCAGGGGACCATGACTGAACTGGAATCCGCCATTGGCAACCTTAACCGCTTTTCTACCAAGCTGGCCCAGGGCCAGGGCACTCTGGGCAAACTGGCCAACGACGATAAGCTTTATGATCAGGCCCAACAGGCGATCAATCGCCTCAACCGGGTGGCCCAGAAGATCGATCAGGGTGAGGGCACTTTAGGTAAACTGGTGAACGACCAATCTCTCTACGACGAAACCCAGAAGGCGGTGAAAAACGTTAATCAGGCCATGGAAGGCATCAAAGAACAGACGCCGATTACCGTCCTCGGCACCATTGGGGCCACGGTCCTACGCTAATCGGCAGATATGACTGTTAGCACTGCCACGCCCGCTAGCTGGCGGGTCCTGTTTGTCTGCCAGGGCAACATCTGTCGCAGCCCGATGGCCGCGGGACTGGCCTCCCAGATGCTTCCGGTCGGCAGCCAGGTGGATAGCGCCGGCCTCAATCCTTTTGGCGACGGTGCTACCCCAGAGGCCATCGAGGTCATGGCCCGCACCGCCGGGATCGATATTTCGGGTCATTACCCTAAGCCGGTAAGCCAACTTGACCTGTTACAGTTTGATTACATCATTGCCATCGACCCGCAAATATTCGCCTTCCTGAAACGGCACTGTCCCCTCGCCAGCGCCAGATTAATCAGATGGAATATTGCTGATCCCTACCTGGGCGGAATCACGGCTTATGCCAGGTGCTTCCAGGAGATCAGGAGCCATTTGGAAAAATTTCGGGCTTGGCTAACCGAAGAGACCGGGCGATAAGGAAGGGGGCATAAATTTCAACATATTAAGATGATATGATATTTCTCGCCCCCACCCTAAGGCCCCCTCAAGGGAAGGATAAGTAGGCAATCGGATAGACACTAGTTAACGGACCAGCGCTTTAATTACGCTCCTCTGGTAAAGAACTGTAAAGTTTTCCCTCCGTCTGCCGATTCTTAATATAAATATTCTCTCCTAATTTTATCAGGATATCAGACATGCCTAAAGCCATGGCCGTTGAGCAGGATCGTGCTGAGGGGGCACTGCCTTATCGTCCTCTGCCGCAAACTATCGACGATTTAAAGGTTCCAGATATTTTTCTGGCTAATCTGGTCCTCAAGCATTGTTTCTACCTAGATGTCTTCAAGTTGGCGGATTTAGAGGAGCGCTTAAAGCTGTCCATACCTATCATTATGGAATTGTTGGATTATCTGAACAGACAAAAATACATCGAGATTCTCGGGACTGACCCCTATCTTAACACCTTTACGACTACGACTCTAAATTTTCGCTATGCGCTGACCACCGAGGGGAAAAAGCGGGCCGCCCATATTTTGGAGTATGATGCTTATATCGGTCCGGCCCCGGTGACCCTGGAGGATTATTGGGACCAGGTTACGCGTCAGAGTATTAAAATCACCAGCGTGAGCCCGGAGCGACTTCAGGAAGGGCTGCAGGGTCTGGTGGTCACACCGGAACTGATAAATCAGTTGGGTCCCGCCCTAATGAGCGGCAAACCCCTATTTCTTTACGGCCCTCCCGGCAATGGCAAAACCACCATTGCCTTAAGGTTAGGCCAGATGTGGGACGATGTAATTTTAATCCCCTATGCCATCTATGTGGAAGGTCAGATTGTCCGTCTGTTTGACGAGATGATTCATCGCCCGGTGACGGCCCCCGGGTCAGAGCCGGAATTAATCGACCGGCGTTGGCTTCGGACCTCCCGGCCGACGGTAATCGTCGGGGGCGAACTAACTCTGGATATGCTCGATCTGTCTTTTAGCCCGACCCTGAAATATTACGAGGCTCCCCTGCAATTAAAGGCCAATAACGGCATGTTGATTGTGGATGATTTCGGGCGGCAGCATATTGCTCCCCATGAATTACTCAACCGTTGGATTATCCCCATGGAGAATCATCAAGATCTGCTATGTCTGCATACCGGACAAAAATTTACCATCCCCTTTGACCTGTTTCTGGTCTTTGCCACCAATTTGGAGCCTACCACCCTGATCGACGATGCCTTTCTACGTCGCATCCGGTCCAAAGTCAAATTGACCGAGGTAAATCGGGAGCAGTTTATCGAAATCTTCCGACTGGTCTGCCAACATTATGAGGTGCAGTTTGACCTCGAGGCCGTGGAATACTTGGTGGATACTCATTACGCCGATCATCAACGCCGCATGGATGCCTGCCACCCCCGCGACCTGGTGGAACATATTTTAGACCACTCGCGTTTTCATCGAGTTGAACCCACGCTATCTAAAGAAAACCTGGATCGGGCCTGCAACACCTACTTTGTCTACTGACGAAGAGTTCAAGGTTCAAGGTTCAAGGTTCAAGGTTCAAAGTCCGAAAAGAGCACTGTAGACACTGGCCGGCCGTCATTTTCATTCTTATGGAAAAAGCCAGAGTGACGGTTCTGAATCTGGAAATGTTCTTGATAGGGTGCGTCCTACGCACCCAAAAGGTTATCAAGCAACTAACCGGCCGTCTGCTCAAGGCCGTGACGCAGCCCAGCTCTGGTCTCCACGCGTCGTAAAACCCACTTGGTCAACTCCACCGTCGGGATGATGGTCAGGCTGACGCCCAGAGCAATCAACCAGTCCTCAAAAGTGAGCGGTATGGTATGGAATAACCGGGCCAATGGCTCCCATTCCACTACGGCGGCCAATAGGGCCAGGGAAGACAGCACCGCAGCGATCAGCAAGCGGTTTTTAAAAATTCCGACTCGCCCCAGTGAAAAGATTTCCGAGCGACAGTTGAAGGCGTTGACCATCTCAAGGAGCACGATGCCCACAAAGGTCATGGTCTGGGCCTTGATCAGGATCATCTGGGGATCGCTATAACCGCTGGGATTCCAGTAGTAATAATAGGCAAATAGCGGCAACAACACCGCCAGCAGATGGATGGGAATAACCGCCAGCAGGGCATTAACGGGCCGGGTGAACAGACCCTGCTCCGGGGGCCGCGGCGGCCGTTGCATGACATCGGGATCCTTGGGATCTACCCCTAAGGCCAGGGCTGGCAAGCCGTCCGTAGTCAGATTGACCCACAGGATCTGGATGGCAATCAAGGGCAAGGGCAGCCCCAGGAAAAAGGCCAGCGACAACACCAGGATTTCGCCGATATTGCAGGTCAACAGAAAGATCAGATATTTTTTGATATTATCGAAAATCACCCGGCCTTCCTCGACCGCGGCCACCAGGGACGCAAAGTTATCATCGGCCAGGATCATGGCCGCGGTCTCCTTGGTGACCTCAGTGCCGGTGATGCCCATCGCCACCCCGATATCGGCCCGCTTTAAGGCCGGGGCGTCGTTGACCCCGTCCCCGGTCATGGCGACAATCTCCCCCTGGCCTTTGAGGAGATTGACCAGCCGCAGTTTATGCTCCGGGGCCACCCGGGCAAACACCGGGGTCTGGGGGAGAACTGTCAACAATTGCTCATCGTTAAGGCGGCCCAGCTCTTTGCCGGTGAGGACCTTAGCATCTTCGGGATTCCCGCCCAGCAAACCGACCTCCCGACCAATGGCCGCGGCTGTGGCCGGATGATCGCCGGTGACCATGATCACCCGGATGCCCGCCCGACGACATTGCGCTACGGACTCCACGGCCTCGGGTCGGGCCGGATCGATCATTCCTACCAAGCCGACCCAGGTCAGGTCGCTTTCGATGTTATTCTCATTATACTCCGTCAGATCGTCCGGCAAGGAGCGGTAGGCCAGTCCCAACACTCGCAAAGCCGCCGCGGCCATCACCTCGGCCTGGACCAGGATGCGCTGCCGATCTTCCCGTAATAAAGATCGAACTTCGCCCTGGCACAATTGCCTCTGACTGGACTATCAGAATGAGCAATATTATTTTTGAATGAGTAAAAAAAAGGAACAAAATCACAATTTTTATGATAAAAAAATGAATAAACAACCATCTCGTTAAGGAGGGTGATGCAATGAG
>JAQVHY010000140.1 GCA_028695935.1 Desulfobacca sp. | reverse complement strand
GCCTGCAAAAGCCCCATACCCCCATTGATCATCTGAGAGGGGAGGCCGAAAATGCTCTGAAACAATCCAAGGACGCAGATAAAAATCGGCTGACGCTTTTCGGTGAAACCGCCACCTGGGAAGAATTTGAGCAGTTACAGCAGATCAAGCAGACTTTGGAAAAATGGCTGGCGCAGGAATGGATAAATCAGGCCATGCTGTATCGCCTTAATGAACTGCTTCAGATGGCCGGTGAAGAAAAGCGCGTCGTTGCCAATAACGAAGTTTACCTGGATGATATGGCCTGCACCCGCTGGCGGGCGATGGCGGTCTACTTTCTGGAAAGAAACATTGGGAAAGAAATCAAGGGAGAAGAGCGCCGCCAAGTCATTGACCAGACCGCGGTAGAGGTCATGCGTTGGCTGGAGGTGTATGGCAGCAAACTAAAAATGCCGCTCTGGGAAATTCTGTATAACCAAAGAGGGGTCAGATAGGAGGATAGGCATGGAGAAAATCGTTTTTTGGAAAGACCGGGAGCGAGGGACGATTGAGCCTTCCTTGTTTTCTAAAACCGCGGAGGAGCTGGCGAAAGAGCTGGCGAAAGATCACCAATCAAACAAGAAAGCCAATAAACGGACCCAGATCAGGAAATTTTACGATGAGGTGTTGCGGTTGGACACTGAGGCTCAGAGCCAGCCGGAACAATGGGAGAATATCTTACCGCGGCTGCATATGTTGATTGCTAAGGCGGCTTATGCCCAGGGTAGGGATTTGGTGTCAGAAAGATTTGTCAACTTTATTAGGGGTGCTATCAAAGAAGAAGTCCCGGAACCGAAAGATCTAGTGGTTTTTGCCAGTTTTTTTGAGGCCTTAATGGGTTTTTACCGCCTACACGGTCCAAAAGATTAAAAATGGAGAACACCTATGAAACTGTTAGGATTCACCGAAATCAGCGGCAAAATTATCTTGAAAAGCGGCCTGCGCATCGGGGCCGGAGATACCGAAATGCGCATCGGTGGGGTGGATAATCCGATCATCCGGCATCCCCATACCCTGGAACCCTACATTCCAGGCTCTTCATTAAAAGGCAAAGTAAGATCTCTGTTAGAGATGAGAAGTGGGCTGATGGGAGAAACCCGTGGGGCGCCCCTGTCGTTAAAAGATCTACAGGATTTGGAAGGTTCGACTAAGGAGGAGGCCGAAAAAATCCTAAAGCTCTTCGGCACCAGCGGCGCTGATCAGGAGGAGAGAGAGAGTTTTGGTCCGACCCGGGCATCATTTGCCGATTGTCCACTTAACACAGATTGGAAGCAAAAAGCCCTGGAAAGACGGCTGCCTTTTACTGAGATCAAATCGGAAAACACCATCAATCGCATCAAAGGCACCGCGGAACATCCCAGGTTTATGGAAAGGGTGCCAGCGGAGACGGTTTTCGACTTTTCGGTGACTTTAAAAAAATTTGCTGAAGACGAAGATTTGCTAGATTGCCTGCTCTCCGGCCTCAAACTGTTGGAACTGGACGCCCTGGGAGGCTGCGGTAGCCGGGGCTATGGGCGAATCCGTTTTGAATTCAATGATAAGGGGATCATTCAAAAATTTGACCAAATTAGCCTCTTTGTCCAGGAGGGCTAGAGACTTGAAGTTATATGTCATTAGCATAAGACCTAAGAGCGGTCTGGGAACGCCCTTAAAAGGGGACACCCTGTTCGGGCATTTTTGCTGGCAGGCGGCCAATGATCCGGGCTTGCTGGAAGGAGGCCTGGAAAGGCAGATCGCCGCCTATCCGGAAAGCCCGTTCGTGGTATTCTCCTCGGCCTTCCCAAAACTTGGAGATAGCCTACCCCAGTATGCCGTCAAGCGCCCGGATCTACCCTTGTCTGTGCTATTTTCCCACTTGGAAGCAGAAAGGGTAGCGCGATTTGAGGCGAGAAAGGAAAATAAAAAGCAGAAGTGGCTGCTGCTTAACGCCGACCTGAAGCTGGAACTGACCAAGATGCAGTATCTGACCGACTCTGAGCTAGGGGAGCGGGCCATTCTTGAAATTGCGGCGCACACCCGGCGGCAAATGCGCAAGTTGGGGGAAAGCCAGTTTATCATTTCCTTTGCTCAACCGCACAATACCATCAGTCGCTTGACCCAGACCACCGGCCCGGAGGACTTCGCCCCTTATACCCAGGAGATCTGGCATTATTACCCAGGAACGGAGTTGGCTATTTTTACCCTCATTGAGGAACAAGTTACCGATATTGAGCGGGTCTGTCTGGGTCTGCAAAGGATTGGCCAGTGGGGCTATGGCAAAGACGCCTCGATCGGCCAGGGACGTTTTCAACTGACTGGCTACCAGGAACTTCCTTTGCCAAAGAGCGAGGGAGCCAATGCCTGCTATATTTTGGGTCCGGCGGTCCCGGAACCAGATACTTACCGCGAAACCTATTTTGTGCCATTTGTCCGGTTCGGCAAGCATGGGGACCTATTGGCCCGATCCGGTAATCCCTTCAAAAATCCCGTTATCATGGCAGAAGAGGGCGCGGTTTTCCTGCCGCGGAACCCAAAAGTTTTTGACAAACCGTATCTGGGCCGAGCCGTTACCGGGTTATCCAAATCCTTCCCGGCCACTGTAGCGCAGGGCTATGCCTTTTACCTGCCTTTCCGATTGGAGGGCTAAAATGAAAGAGTATGCTAAGCCTATCCATTGTTATTTAAAAACCATTGCCCCGATACATCTGGGCTGCGATGAGGTGTACGAACCTTTGAATTTTGTAGTAGATGAGGAGCACTGCCGCCTGATGGTTTTCGAACCATGGGTTTTCTTCTGCCATATGTCGGCCCCGGAGCAGCAGCGCTTTACCGCGCTTTGCCAGAAAGGGACAATCTCGTCTATTCTGGAAATCTATAAATTTATGCGCGGCCGCCAGGTGCCGGGGAAGGCAGTGGCGGTCTGTCCCGGACTGGTAGAGCATTATCGCCAGACCCTGAAATTGCCTCTGGGCCAGGAGAAGAAAATCAAGCAGGAGTTAAATAATTTCACTATTGCCCGGACCGCCTTTCTCGCTTATGATGAACGGCCTTATATCCCTGGCTCTGCCATTAAAGGGGCGCTGCGGACCGCCTATCTGAATCACCTGGCCCAGGAAAAAACACTGCCGCGGACACGATCGGCCCATGAATTGGAGATGGAGTTGCTGGAGGGCGGCAGCTTTGCGACCGACCCCTTTCGAATGCTCAAGGTCTCTGATTTCCTGCCGGTCGGCGAGGTGCAGACGCGGGTCCTTTACGTCGTTAACGAAAAAAAGAAACTCTCGCCCTTCCCGGCCCGCGGTCCTTACCAGATTCTCGAAGTTATCGAGCCGGGGAGCATCTTTGTCGGTACCATAACCATCGACCGGCCCGAACGCCAGGCCGGGATCAGAACCCCGATCGAGCGCCCGCTCCTCTTCCAAAGCGCCGCCTGGTTCTATGGTCAGCAAAAGGCCCGAGAAGACGAAGAGTTGCTGGACATTGGCATCAAGCCCGCACCGGCACCGGCCGTTAATTCTGACTTCCTGTTACGCCTGGGTCGGCATTCCGGGGCTGAATCGGTGACCATCGCCGGTCACCGCCACATCAAGATCATGCAAGGCCGAGGTGAACCTACAAAGTTCGAGGATCATTCTACTACCCTATGGCTGGCCGCCGAGGACCGCAAGCAGTGTGCCAAGGAAACTTTAAGGCCCTTTGGCTGGGCGCTAATGGCTGAACTTAGTGAGGCCCAGGTCCTCGCCTATGAGGAACAAGAGACAGCCTGGCGTCAGCACCGAGAACAGCAAATCACCCCGACCCGTGCCACCAAAGCCCAGAAACCGGAACCGGTGCCAGTGGAGCCCATAAAAACCGATCCCGTAGAGAAGCTCAAAGAGGAACTTAAACTGATCAAGCCGGAGGACGCCGGCCGCCTGGGGACAATTATTCAAAAAATCGAGACTCTGGAGACGCCACCACAAAAAGCCGCCCTGGCCCGGGCGATTCAGGAGCATCTGGGATCGAAGCGCTTTAAAAAGCATAAGCGTAGGGATTATTTATTGAAGCTGATCGAATCCGATTCTTGAACCGAGGTAGGCAAAATGTTTAAAAAGGCTCTTGTTCTTACTGTGGGCACGGGCACCCGGCCCGATGTTAATATTGTTCTGCCCTTAATTAAAACCGTTAAGGACAGCCGCCCCGACCACGTGGTTTTTGTAGCCACTCAACTCAGTCAAGAATATGCTCAAGCCATTGCCCAGGATCTGGCGCTGGACCCCTCCGCTTTTGATATTAAGGTGTTGGTAAATTTCGACGATGTTCAAGCCGTGTTTATGGAGGTCAACCGGCTTCTGCGCCAACTTCTGGAGCAAGGTTTTGCGCCTGCCGACATCCAGGTAGATTTTACCAGTGGCACCAAAGCCATGTCCGCCGGCGCGGTGCTGGCCGCGGTCTACCAGGGTTGCCAATCCTTAAAATACATTACCGGCGAGCGTGATCACGGGGTGGTGAAAAATGGCACCGAGCGGTTTGTAAGCTTCTGTCCCAACGCGATCTTCGCAAATCAAGAGATCAAAATCGCGGTTGAGCTCATAAAGCGACTCCGATTTATTCCAGCCTGCGAGATCCTGGATAACCTCAATATCAACCTTCTTGCCGACCATGAACTGGATTTAGTAGCCAGCTTGGGAAGAGTAGCTCAAGCCTATGATTTCTGGGATCGTTTTGAGCATCTCAAGTTTTCTGGAACTGCCAAGAAAGTAAAGTGGCTTTTGCCCGAACTACAACAATTTCAGCCTTCAGAAGATGTCGTGCGCCAAGTGCACTCTCTAGGCCTGCTGTTGGAGAACGACCAGAATATCGCCGATGAAATGGTGATTGTTGATCTTTTTAACAATGCTGAACGTCGGGCCCTGGAAGGCCGCTATGATGATGGCCTGGCGCGGCTTTACCGCCTGGCCGAGATGCTGGCCCAATATATTCTTGCCACCAGACATAATATAATTACCGCTGATGTTGACTTATCACAGGTACCACAAGCAATGCTTCCCATTATGGCAGCCCACCGCGATCCGGATACCGGGCAGATCAAGATCGGTTTAAGAATCGCCTACCGCCTTTTGGAGGCATTAAACGAAGAAGTTGGTAAAAAATATATTTCTGATAAACGGCTTACCCATTTATTGAATGAGCGTAACCATACCATTCTAGCGCATGGCAATAAACCGGCAACGGCAGGTCTTTATCAAAAACTCAAAGAGTCCATCGTCGAATTAGTTAATTTGCAGATTACCGACTTTATCAGTAAGTGCCAAAAATTTAATTTTCCTTGGCTCCGATAACCTGATTTCAATGGAAATTGAAGAGCTACTTGACCAGCTAAAGCTCGCCCCCGGCAATCCATGCCTCTACCTGGCATTGGCCTGGGCTTACCTGGATGCCGGCGCCGAAGCCAAAGCCCGCGACCTGGCGGTCAGATACCACCGGCAATCAGGACATGATCCGCAACTCTGGCGCGGTTGGGGGGAAGTCAGCGAGGCCCTGGGGATGGCCCGTCAGGCCCAAACCTGCTACCAGAATGCCCTGCGGCTGGCCCCGCACGACTGGGAAGCCATGTACCGGCTGGCCCGACTACTGGGGGAAGTAGGCCACTATGAGAAATCGCTGCATTATCTAAAGAAGATCATCCGGGGCCAACCTTCGCACCAGGCCGCCCGCGCCCTTTTGGCCGACAATTACCGTGCCCTAGGACTGCCCGGCCAGGCTGAGGTTCTGGTCCCACCGGCAGAGAAGACATCGGTAACCTTGCCGCCGCGCTATTTTCCACCTGCCATCAGCAGCGCGGATACCGCTATCTTCCTGCAACTGTTTGCCGGACGGGAAATCGGCTATGCCCTGCACCAAATCGATGCCCTGACCGGCCAGCCCGGTTATGTCTATCAGGAAGCCCCGCTCAACCCTGAGCTCATAATTCGACATCTCCAGGGGGACCTGGCCCTGGCCGCCTACCCCTTACGCTCAGATAATACTTCCCGTTATGCCGCGGTGGCTCTGCGCCTACCGGCCCGGGTGTGGGAAGCCAATTTAAAGAATCAGGGCTATCTGACCTATCAGGAAGAAAAGCTGCGGCATCAGGTCCTGGCCCTGGCCCGTTATGCCCGGCAGCGCAATATCCCTGCCTATCCGGAGGAGCGCGGCGCTTACCAGTTCCGGCTCTGGTTTTTCTTCTCCGAGTTCGTCCATTTTCTCAAAATCAAGGATTTTGTCAGCCGCTTTCTGGAGCAGGCGCCGCCCTCCGAACCCGGCCTCGTAGTCGAGCCGGTCCTGGCCACCCAACCGGTAGGTATTGGCTGGACGGAACGCGCTGTCGCCCTGCCTCTCGGTATTCACCCCGCCACTCGACGCCGCTCTCTCTTCCTGGATGCCGCGGGTCGGCCCTATGCCGAGCAGCTCAAAATCCTGCGGAAGATCAGACCTATATCCTTGCCACAAGCCTGGGCAGTTTTGCGCGCCGCCGCGCCACCCCAGTCCGGCCCTACTGACCAACGCCCGTCCCTCCCCACGGACATAAAACGTTTGGCCCAACAATGCCCGGTGCTGGGCGAGTTGATCAAAAAAGCCCTGGCCGGACGGGTGCTCCGCCGGGAGGAGAAGGTTATCTTATTTTATACCCTAGGCCTGGCGGACCGCGGTGGCCAGGCCCTCCATCAACTTCTGGAAGCTTCCCCAGATTACCATTATCAAAAGGTGCAGCGCCAGTTCTCCCGCTTATCCGCCAACCCCATCAGTTGTTACAAAATACGTCAACTGTTGCCCGAAATAACCGCCTCGGTTAACTGTAATTGCAGCTTTGACCTGCGCGGCGGCAAGTATCCCTCGCCGCTCCTGCATATTAACCCGCACCTGGTACCGGCGGTCGATGACCTCATGGTCCCAACCAGGCTGTCGCTTCGAGAGCTGGCCCGCCGCTATATTAATCTCCGCCGCCAGGCGACCGAGATCACCAAGGCTCTTGAACGCCTGGCCGCGGCCTTGGACCAAGAATTGACCCGGCAAGGCCTGGACTACATCCAGGTGAAC
>JAQVHY010000139.1 GCA_028695935.1 Desulfobacca sp. | reverse complement strand
CAGTTCGACTTCGGGGTCGGGGATGGAGTCAATATCCACCGCAAAGCCATGGTTCTGGGAGGTGATCTCTACCCGGCCGGTAAGCAGATTTTTCACCGGCTGATTGGCGCCCCGATGGCCGAACTTGAGCTTGAAGGTCCGCCCGCCCAGGGCCAGACCCATAAGCTGGTGCCCCAGGCAGATGCCCAATAAAGGCGTGCAACCCAGGCATTGGCGGGCATGGTCAATACCATAGGTGACTACCGCGGGGTCGCCAGGGCCGTTGCTCAAGACCACCCCGGCGGGATTGAGGGCCAGAATCTCCTGGGCCGGGGTCATGGCCGGGACTACCAGGATCTCCAGGCCCCGTTGCGCCAGACTGCGCAGGATATTAAATTTAATGCCGAAATCATAGGCGATAATCTTCATTCCGCGACGTTGGCTCCAGAGAGTAGGTAAATCCAGGCCGGGCGGGGTCGTCGTGAGAGGTTCCGACCACCAATAGGGCGCGCCGCAGGTGACATATTTGACCAGATCCAGGCCTTCCATCAGGGGGAGTTGCCGGGCCCGCTGGACTAATGACTGGGGGTCTAAATCCGTGGTGGAAATGATCCCCCGCAAGGCCCCGATTTGGCGCAGGCGCTTGGTCACCGCCCGGGTGTCGATGCCCTCAATGCCCAGGATGCCATTTTTCTGGAGATAAGTGGCCAGATCGCCCCGGGCCCGCCAGTTGGAAGGGTAGGGTTGGTATTCTTTGACGATAAACCCCTCGACCTGGACCCGTTCGGACTCGATATCCTCCAAATTGATGCCATAGTTGCCGATCAGGGGATAGGTCATGGTGACGATCTGCCCCCGGTAGGATGGATCAGTAAGGATCTCCTGATAGCCGGTCATGGAGGTATTGAACACCACTTCCCCCCTGGCTTCCCCCGGGCCGGTAAAGGCGCGCCCGGTCAAGACCAGGCCATCTTCTAATGCCAATAGGGCCTTCATAGACAAAGTCCTAAGCCAAAATCAAAAATTCTAAGCGCCTGGACCACTAGCCAAGCTAGGGGAACCTACACCTTCCTCCTGAACTACTGGAGGGATAGACGACCTAACCAGCTCCCGATTGCCACCGGGAGGTGGTTAGCTTCTGGTTAATGAAGCAATATAACTTATCATATTTTACCTGAAAACCGAAAACGATATTAATCGCTGCTCTAGACCGGTTCGAAACCATGATAAGATTGCCGCCCCAAAATTCCCCTGACTTGTTTCTCACCCGTTTTCATGATAATATTTTGAGTTAGTGATTTTTGTAACATGAACCTAAGATTATAAAATCCTTAGTAGTGCCCGTCCGGAAACCACTTATTTCCCTCCCCCTTGCTGGGGGAGGGTTAGGGTGGGGGTGAAAAATATCTTATCAGTTCAATACTTGAAATTTATGCCCCCCTCCCCCAACCCCCTCCCACCAGGGGCGGGGAGTTTCCGGATGAATACTACGCAGTTGCCTTGACAGAGGCTTATTAAGGTCATATTTTAACTCTGTTTACTCCTGCGCTGATAACGCGGATTAGTGGGCAAGATTGCGAGGAAAATATCTGATGGAAACCCCCAGCAAAGACGAAATTCAACAGCTACGTGACAAGCTGGCGGTAAAGCCCCGGTTGGTTTGGGATCGCGTGGACGCTGCCGAACGAGCCGCGGTTTTAGCTTATGCCGAGCGCTATAAACACTTCCTGGATGTGGCCAAGACCGAGCGTCAGGCGGTGGTGGAGATTCAGCGCCAGGCTCAGGAACGGGGATTTGTCGACCTGGCCGCGGACCAGCCCGGCTCTCGATTTTATCTTAATTATCGTGGTAAAATCATCGCCTTGGTAGTGCTGGGAAAACAGCCGGTGAGCGCCGGGTTGCGCATCATTGCCGCCCATATTGACTCTCCGCGGCTGGATCTTAAACAATACCCCATCTATGAGGAAGGCGATCTGACCTTTTTGAAAACCCACTATTACGGTGGGATTAAGAAATATCAATGGTTGGCTCGCCCCCTGGCCTTACACGGGGTCATTCTTAAGGCCGACGGCGACACCGTCACTTTACGGGTGGGAGAAGAGGACTCCGACCCGGTCTTTACGGTCTGCGATCTGCTCCCTCACCTGGCCCGCAAGGTGCAGATGGATAAAAAGGTCGATGAGGCCTTTATCGGCGAAAAACTCAACCTGCTGGCCGGCTCTCTCCCTTATGGCAATGATGACACCAAGGAACGCTTCAAGCTCCATCTGTTAAATCTGCTCTCCGAACAATACGGCCTGCAAGAGGAAGACCTGGTAAGCGCCGAACTGGAAGTGGTGCCGGCCGGACGGTCCCGGGACCTGGGTTGGGATCGTAGTCTGATCGGCGGCTATGGTCAGGATGACCGGGCCTGTGCCTATGCCGCGCTGGAGGCGATCTTTGAGGTTCAAGACCCGCCCTATACCTGTCTGGCCCTTTTCGTGGACAAAGAAGAAGTCGGCAGCGATGGCAATACCTCGGCCAAGAGTTGCCTGCTGGAGGAGTTGGTGACCCAGTTGTTGGAACGTCAGGGGGAGGGACGCCAGGCCCGTCGGGTTGCGCTGATGGCCTCTAAGGCGATTTCCGCGGATGTGAACGGCGCCCTGGATCCCGACTGGCCCGAGGTTCATGAGAAACACAACGCCGCCCGTTTGGGCTATGGCGTCTGTATCACCAAATTCACCGGTCATGGCGGCAAATATCTGGCCAACGATGCCCATGCCGAATACGTCGGTTGGATCCGGCGTCTGTTCAATCGGCAGGGCGTAGTCTGGCAGGCGGGCGAACTGGGCAAGGTGGACGAAGGCGGGGGGGGCACCATCGCCAAATTCCTGGCCATTCAGGGCATGGACATCATTGACTGCGGCACCCCGGTGTTATCTATGCACTCCCCCTTTGAAGTGGCCTCCAAGGGCGACCTCTATATGACCTATAAAGCCTATCGGGGTTTCTTTGCGGATGACCAGGATTAATCTGGCGTGAGGTATGAGAGATAAACTAGCCTGGTTTTTTCGTAGGGGCGGGGTTTCCCCGCCCCGTTTGGGTTCGAGGCAACCACCCCTATCTGAATAGCATGATTATCCGGGCCAATAAATGGTTTCTTTTTCAGCCGTAGCCTTTCTGAAATTTCCACTAGGTCGCCGCCAGGCTAAAATGATTTGCATTTTCTGCCAATAAACCTTATATAATTATGAAGGAGTCAAACAACCTAGGGATAATTATGGGAAAATTCTTTTCACGGGTCAGCACTAAGGGAGAGGCACCGCAGATCGGCTCCTTTTCCAATATGATGAATTTTTATAGCCTGCTGCTCTTTCTGATTGCCATCCCTTTTATTCTAATCATTGCGTTGGTGTGGTTAACCGGGGTCTTGGGCTTCAGCACCTGGATCATCGCCGGTCTGGCCCTGATTATGGCTCTGGGGGTCTGGCGGCTCTATCGCAAGTGGGGTCAGATTAAGGCCAAAATGGCAGCCCAAGGCGCGGAATTTAAAGATATCGTCAATGAGGCGGCCAAAGACGGCAAGGATGTCGAGGTTTCTTTGCTAAACGGTCTGCTAACCTTTCGATATCATGGCAATCGTTACCCAACTCAGGTGGCCCTGCCTTATCCGGCGTCGGCACCCCTGGCCCTGGAAGCTCCTGAGTCGATGGTAGTCGAATCCGCCACGGTTGCGGGCCAGGATCCTACCGCCTATGAATTAGGACAACTGCGGCGAGAGTTGGAAGGCTATATCCGCCTGCGTGACTCCGGAATCATCAGTCCCGAGGAGTTCGACCAGATCCGTAACCGCCTCATGGGAAGCATTAACGACAAGGTCTCTGCTTCGGAAGTCAGTGAGGTTTAGACGCCTGAATTTAGTCTAGGGATTTTTCTTCTTTGGGTTTCTGGGGGGCGGGAATTTTTTCTTTTCCTAAAGCAAACCTGGGCCCGTGGACCAGGCTAGTTCCTTCCCAGAAATCCTGCCGGAAACGGTAGAAGTAATGAAGTCTTTCCAGCCCTTGGGCCAGTTCGGTCAAGTAGACATTTTCCAGACTGTCAATCGAAAACTGCAACAGCCCCAAGACACTGGCCGGTAAAAAATAATTTTCTTTGCCGATTACTCCGTTAAAATCCAGCCGATAACTACCGCTGCCCAAGGCGTATAATTTGGCTTCATAGAGCCGGTCCGCGGGTTGCTCCAGGGATTTGGCCAATCGTAGTTTACCCATCGGGATCTTAAAACGTTGTTCCGCTCCCGCCAGACTTAAGAGCCGCTTGGCGATGCGTCCGACAAAATCTATGAGTTCGCGGGCAACCCGATTTTCATTAAGCTCGGCCAGTTCATAAAGAATCCGAGCATAATAATAGATCAGCAGACAAATGGTATCCGTTCCGTGATCCTGGCTCTTTTTCCAGTGAATCTGGGGAACCATCAGATCTTGGGACACGAAATAGACATTCAAGGTGGCCTGGAGGGACTCTCGATCACGTCGAAAGAACCCAAACAGTTTTCTCATAGATTCAATAGCTCAGGTTTCAGGGTTTGTCGGGGATGGGCGTAGGATTAATGGGGGCACTGACCACATTAAGGGTGTAGCCGCCGCTAAGATCAGCAGGGACCCCAAAGAATACTACCGTAAAAGGCTGGATCTCTCCCGGCGGCAGCACCGGCTGACTGGCCTCACGTCCTCCCGGCGTATCCAGCCACTTATTAATTTGTTCGGGCTTCAGCTCTAACACTTCTTCGGCCCGCAACGTCGTACCGCCATAAAAAAAGCGTTCCATTACCGGCTTCTGCCGGGCATCGGTCAACGTGGCCTTGAAAAGAATAGGTCCCCGCGGCTGTTCGCCCTCATTACGGACTTTGCCTCCCAAGACGAGCAGGCGTTGCCCGCTGGGGTCTTTTAAACCTCTGTACAACTCCCCGTATTCGACGAAATTTATATCTTTTAGCACTTCCTCCGAGGGGGGAGTAGTTACCGGGGCCGACGAGGGCGGGCTAGGGATAGGGCTGATCTGGGTCTGGTTGGGCGTCGATCGACTATCGTCCTGCACGGAAGTGTCCGGGCCGGAAATAAAATGCGCATACCCCCAAAACCCCGCCAGGATGATCAGGAGCAACCCCCCGGCTACCGGCAGCCAGCGCTGGGAAAACCACCCTGGCCGTGGTCGGGCCCGCGGCAAGGACTCCGGGGCCGCAAAGGAGATCGACGGGGACTCGGTTTCGGCTGTGGGAGATTCGGCGCTCTCATCCGGTTCTTCAATCGCGATGTCTGAAGCTTCCTTTAAATAAGCCAATAAATCGGAGTCCTCAATCGTCTCTTTGGTGACCTCAAAAACGTGCTGACATCGGGAACAGCGGACCTTAGCACTATCCCCTTTAATTCGGTCTTCATCTAAATGGAATCTGGTCTGGCATTTTTCACAGGTAACTATCATTTTATCTTGCTGACATATCTAGATTCGTTAACGGGAAGGTTTTTTTAGGTTACCGCATGCCGCCTAGAAAGTCAATTATTTCATGTCAAGGCTAAAAGCCAGAGTGCAGGGTAAAAAAAGTTATCTGATTAACCAGTTTTTCGTTATCTAAAATTTGCCTCCCAAGGGAGTGGCGTAGCCGGTAAGTTCAACATAGCCCCGGCCCGTCACCGGCTGCCCGGATCTGGTACCGCGCACCTGGACGCTGCCCTCCCAGTAGGTGACCCGGGTGCTCAGGCTGGTGACCAGTTCCTGATCGGCGAGGCTGGGGGTGATTTCCAGTTCATAGCCCGCTGCCGGGATGGCAATCCGCCAACCCGCCGGGTAGCGGGCCCCGGAATGCGGCGACTGCCAGGTATCTGTAACTTTAACCTGAAAATCTGTAAGTTTCAGGTGGCGGCCCTGGCCCTGGGGATCAACCAGGGTCCCGGAAGAATAGGGATCAATCCCCCCATCCCGGTGGCGCAGCAGATAGAGCATGATCTCGTGGCCATCCGCCAGTTGCAGGGCAAACCAGTCCCAGCCCACCTGGTAGTCTTTGAGGTGGCTGCTGCTGAATTCATGATCCATCCAGCTCTGGCCCCGGACCGGGTAGGTACGGCCCTGATAGGTCAACTCCCCTTCGGTCGCCAGCCGGGTAAAGGAGTAGTAATGGCTGGCAAAACCTGGTCCTTCCGCTTTCTGGCTGATATTGTCGGTGCCATGCACCACTAACGGTTTTTCCGGGGTCAGAGACAGTTTCAGGGTTAATTTCGGCGTCTGGGCCTTAAGGTGATGATTTTGGCCTAGAAGCTCCACCTGCCAGTCATCGATCCACACCCGGTAGCGGTCAGACTCGGCCCCCGACATCCCCAAGGCCCCGCGGCCCACCTTTTCCTCATAAAAGAAAGTTCCCCGGTTGATATCGGTGAGCGCCAGATGGGCAAAATATAGGGTGTGCAGCGCCCAGGCGGAGCGGGCCTGAGGATCTGGTTTTTTCAATCCCACCCGAAAAAAAGTCAGCTCGTAACCAAAGCGTTCGCCGGTGTCAGTAGCTTCCAGATGCCCGGTGTAATACCACCACTCAGTCTTATAATCCGGATGCGCGGCGTGATCTTGGGGAAATTGAAACACCCGCCCCGGCATTGCCCTCTTGAAGCCGTCCGGGCCTGCTGCATGGGTCCAAGTCACCCCTCCCAGGGCTAAAATTAAAACAATCAAAGCCGCCCTGGTAAACAGACCTGGCCGACGGCTTCGACCGCAAGTTATTCCCCACCACCTCAAAAAATTCATTTTATCAATTGGCCTCTGGCCTAAATTACCTTTTAAAAAAACCTGGTGGCACAGGTTTTTAACCTGTGCCGGTTCCACTAAGCCTTTAAACTAAGTACCGAGACAGACCCTCTTTAAAAGAGATCGCTTCCAGGCCAAAGTCCTGGTAAAAAGCCCCAGGGTCGCAGGTGCTGCCTTCCAGGAGCATGCGGATCTGGCCGGTGGTCAGCGGGAACCAGGCAAAGCGGCCCAGATAGCCAGCCAGCCAGTGCATCATCCCCACCGGCAAATGCACCTTGAAAACCCAGCGGTGCAGCACCTGGCCCAGGGTGTCGATGACCGCGTTGAAGGTCAGCGGCTCCGGGCCGCCTACCTCATAGATGCGGTTCTCGGTGTCAGGCTTTTCCAGGGCCAGGGCATAGGCCTGGGCCA
>JAQVHY010000138.1 GCA_028695935.1 Desulfobacca sp. | reverse complement strand
CGGCCTGGTAGAGATCACCTCCCAGAACCATGGCTTTGCGGTGGATATTGACTCCATCCCCGACCCCGAAGTCGAACTGACGCACATCAACCTCAACGACGGCACCCTGGAAGGCCTGCGCCATCGCCGTCTCCGGGCCTTTTCAGTGCAGTACCACCCCGAGGCCAGCCCCGGTCCGCATGATGCCCATTATTTATTCGACGAATTTCTTAAACTCCTTTAATTAAGCCAGAGTATAAGAAAAACGCCAATATCTTATAAGCCCTTAATGATAAACAAAACTTAGCGAGGTCGACAAAAAATGACTGCCAAGGGAAAAACCACCGCGATCGGCAACCTTTACCAGATTAAAGTAACCTTAAAAGGTTCCAAGCCCCCGATTTGGAGAAGATTCGAGGTCACTGGCGACATTACTCTGGATAAGCTGCATTTAATTCTGCAAGTCGTGATGGGCTGGCAGAACTATCACCTCCACCAGTTCAAAATCGGCCAAACCTATTATGGCGAACCAAGTCGGGAATTCGGTTTTGAAGTTAAAAATGAAAAGAAGGTGCAGCTTCAACAAGTAGCACCCCGGGAAAAGACCAAGTTTATTTACGAGTATGATTTTGGCGATAGTTGGGAGCACGAAATCCGGGTCGAAAAGATCTTACCACCCCCCGTGGAGAAACATTATCCCACCTGTCTCAAGGGGGCTAGAGCCTGCCCGCCCGAAGATGTCGGCGGTATCTGGGGTTATGAAGATTTTCTGGAGACCATCAACGATCCTGAAGACCCGGACCATGAAGATCTGCTCGAGTGGATCGGGGGCAGTTTTGATCCCGAGGCCTTTGACTTAGCAGCAATTAACCAACGTTTAAAAAAGCTACGATAACCTCATTAACAGGCTGAGCAGCAATACCTAGCTAACCAAATACTATCAAGAATGTTGACTTTAACATTGAACTCTTCGGTTAAAACCATTATAAAAAAAGATCTGCTTTTAACCGAGCTAAAGCAAAGCTCCCGAAATGCCTAACCCAATCTCGCCTCCAGGACCAAGTAGCAGTTGAGCAGGAGGTGATGATTATATTTCCAAGATTTTGTTTATCAAAATAAGGCAAAAGCCCGATTAAGGATTTTAAAAACCTAAAATAAGGAGAGCAGTGATATGATGAGAAAAGTGATTTTAGTCCTTACCCTGTCTTTGGTAGCGTTAATGTTTATCACCACCGCCGCCATGGCCGCAAAATTGCTCTGCATCACTAAAGAAACGCACAAAGGTGATCAATCAGTGGCCTCCTGCTTGGCCAAGGGAGATGAATTCGCCATTGTCGATGATCATGGCATAGTGCATATTTTAAGCAACCGTGAAGTAGAATTGACGAAGGCTTTCAATCCGCAGGTTTTTGAGCAGCGGGCCTTTAGCATCCGATATCGCGAACTGGCCCCGGAGATGAAAATCTTTGGCACCACCGTCCGTCCCGCCAAAGAGAAAAAATAGAACCAATTTTTACCGGAGGAGGGTAAATACAATCCTTAACCCTCCTCCGGTTTTCGCGCTTTCCATTCAGTACAAAACTTTAGCCCTTGAGGGCGGGATAAATCTGGCCCCCTCCCCTTTTGCATAACTACTTAATTTAATTGGGCTTAAGTGTCTTAGGCTGGATTAATTTTACCGCTTTTCGGTTCCTCTCTGGCCCGGACCCGGGCCGGGGGCGGTCTGTCAGCAGCCCGGCTCACCGGGATGGCCGCAACAGTGCTGGCGGTTTTTAATTTTAAGCCAGTTATTGCGCCATAATAAGCGCAACTTCGTGGACCAGGGGAGCGGCCCCTGAAGATTGGTAAAAAACGCTCTGGGACTGGGCCGAAATTTGTTGTCCTCACACATTTTAACATACCCCATCCAGGTGTAAGGTTAAAGACAAGGGCCGGAAACTAGCCGCGGCGCAAAGAAGCATGATATTCCTGCAAGCTTTTGACTGCCAACTGGCCGCGCTTTAAGGTCCGGATGGCCTCCAGGGTCGCTCTGGCCGCGGCCATGGTGGTAGTATAAGGAATATTGTATTCCAGCGCGGCCCGACGGATGGAATAGGAGTCGCTGGTGGTATAGCGGCCCCGAGGTGTATTTATGACCAGGGCAATCTGCTGACTTTTGATCTGGTCGATGATATGGGGTCGCCCTTCCCGGACCTTATTGACCATGGCCACCGACAGCCCCTGGGAGGCCAGATAATTGGCCGTGCCACGCGTGGCGATCAACTGAAAGCCCAGTTGCTGGAAACCGTGGGCCAGGGCCGGAAGCTGCGGTTTATCCGGGTCCTTGACGCTGAGCAACAGGCCGCCGGAGAGCGGTAGCTGTTGTCCCGCCGCCACTTGGGATTTGGCAAAACTAATCGCAAAACTGGCGTCCAGGCCCATTACCTCACCGGTGGAACGCATCTCCGGACCTAAGATCGGGTCCACCCCTGGAAAGCGGCGGAACGGAAAGACCGCCTCCTTAACCGCAAAATAATCGGGCCTTACTTCTTCTTTTAAACCCAGATCGGCCAGTCGCTGGCCCAGCATCACCTTGGTGGCCAGTTGGGCCAGCGGCACCCCGGTCGCCTTGCTGACAAAGGGCACGGTGCGCGAGGCCCGAGGATTGACTTCCAAAACGTAAACCTGCCCCTCCTGGACCGCAAACTGGATATTGAGCAGCCCGATCACCCCCAACTCCTGGGCCAAGAGTTGGGTCTGAGCTTTAATCTCCGTTAGTATCTGGGCAGGGATGGAATAAGGCGGCAGCACACAGGCGGAATCGCCGGAGTGGACCCCGGCCTCCTCAATATGTTCCATAATGCCGCCGATCACCGTCTGCTCGCTGTCGGCCAGGGCATCGACGTCCACCTCAATGGCGTCCTCCAAAAATTTATCGATCAAAATCGGCTTCTCGGGCGACACTTCCAAGGCCCAGGTCATGAAATTGGCCAGGGTCTGATCATCAGGGACGATCTGCATGGCCCGGCCCCCTAGCACATAAGAAGGCCGGACTACCACCGGATAGCCGATTTTTTTAGCAATGTGCAAAGCCTGAGCCGTGCTGGTGGCCGTATCATTGGCGGGTTGCCTTAGCCCCAAGCGGGCCAACAGGCTTTTAAAGCGCTCCCGGTTTTCGGCCCGGTCAATGGCATCGGGACTGGTCCCCAGGATCGGCGCGCCGGCCCGGGCCAGGGGCACGGCCAGATTTAAGGGGGTCTGACCTCCGAATTGGACGATCAGACCGGTAGGCTGTTCGGTAGCGATGATATTTAGCACGTCTTCTCGGGTGAGAGGCTCAAAATAGAGTTTATCCGAGGTGTCATAGTCGGTGCTGACGGTCTCCGGATTGGAGTTCACCATGATCGACTCGATGCCCATCTCCTTAAGGGCAAAAGCGGCCTGGCAGCAACAATAATCAAACTCGATGCCCTGGCCGATACGGTTGGGCCCGCCGCCCAGGATCATCACCTTGGGGCGCTCGGTGCGCCGGCTTTCGTCTTCGATCTCATAGGTCGAATAAAAATAAGGGGTATAAGCCTCGAATTCAGCCGCACAGGTGTCCACCAACTTATATACCGGCTTGAGGTCATACTCCTGCCGCAACTCCTGGATCTGCACCTCGTCCCCGCCCCAGAGGTGCGCCAATTGCACATCGGAGAAGCCCCAACCTTTGGCCTGGGCCAGGATCTCGCCGACCTGCTCCTGGCCCCGGCCCTGACGCCAGAGGGTGCCGAAGTTGGCCAACTCTTCACTAAAAAAGACCAATTCCTGAATCTGGTACAGAAACCAGGGGTCTATTCTGGTCAGCTCGTAAATTTCCTCAATGCTCAGTCCCTGCTGCAACGCCTGGCGCAGGTAAAACAGGCGCTGGGAATTAGGTACGCGTAATTTGCGGCGTAAATCCTCCGGGGCCAGCAGGGCCGGGTCGCGACCGTCGGCGCCCAGACCGAAGCGGGAGATTTCCAAGGAACGCAAGGCCTTCTGGAGCGCCTCTTTGAAGGTGCGGCCAATGGCCATAACTTCCCCCACCGACTTCATGGCGGTGGTGAGCAGATCTTCGGCCCCCGGAAACTTCTCGAAGGTCCAGCGGGGAATTTTGACCACGCAATAATCAATGGTGGGCTCAAAGGAGGCATAGGTTTCACGGGTGATATCGTTGCGGATTTCGTCCAGGGTGAAGCCTACCGCCAGCTTGGCGGCGATCTTGGCAATGGGGAAGCCGGTGGCCTTGGAGGCCAGGGCCGAAGAGCGCGACACCCGCGGGTTCATCTCAATCACCACCATTTCCCCGGTCTGGGGATGGATGGCGAACTGGATGTTGGAGCCGCCGGTTTCCACCCCGATCTCCCGCATGATGGCAATCGCGGCATCGCGCATCTGCTGGTATTCCCGATCGCTCAGGGTCTGGGCCGGGGCCACGGTGATGGAGTCGCCGGTATGCACCCCCATGGGATCCAGGTTTTCAATGGAGCAGATGATCACCACATTATCGGCCACATCCCGCATCACTTCCAGCTCAAACTCTTTCCAGCCCAGGGCCGATTCTTCCAGCATCACCTCCTGGATCATGCTGGCCTCCAACCCTCCCGCCGTCAGCGATTCCAGGGCCTCCAGGTTATAGGCGATGCCGCCGCCGGTGCCCCCCAGGGTAAAACTGGGACGCACGATGATCGGGTAACCCAGTTCCGGCGCGGCATCCAGGGCCTCTTTGAGCGTCCGCACGATGACGCTTTTCGGGACCCGGAGGCCGATATGAGCCATGGCATCCCGGAACAGTTCCCGATCTTCGGCCTTTTTGATCACCTCGGGCCGGGCCCCGATCATTTCTATTCCATAGCGTTCCAGGATACCGGTCTCGGCCACCGCCACCGCGCAGTTCAGCCCGGTCTGGCCGCCCAGGGTGGGGAGCAAGGCCTCAGGCCGCTCCCGGCGAATCACCTGGGCTACCATTTCCGGGGTAATCGGCTCAATATAAGTGCGATCCGCCATCTGTGGGTCGGTCATGATGGTCGCCGGGTTGGAATTGATCAGCACCACCTGATAGCCCTCTTCTTTCAGGGCCTTGCAGGCCTGGGTGCCGGAATAGTCAAACTCACAGGCCTGACTGATAATGATCGGCCCGGAGCCGATGATCAGAATTTTCTTGATATCCGTACGCTTGGGCATAGTTTCTATTTAATAATCTCAAAAGCTTTGTTATCAACAGCCATTTTTTTTAAAGCCCGTTGGTATCTGCAAACTTATGGCAAATTTTACTATGGTGAAGGTCAGTTATTTTATGAGAATATATTAAGGAAGCGTAACGTTTCTTCTTTGGTATGAAAAGTACAGTCTATTTTATCGCCATCAGTAAAGCGTAATAAGATTTCAAATTTTATAAACCTGAGATCGTTTGGCTGGTCCTCTTGAAGCTCACTAATAGCTGATATGGCCTCTTGTATAGAGGAAAACACCAATTCATTACCATAGAGTGTTAATATCCGCAGGGATAAGACTTTTCTCAACAGCGCTCTCTCGAGTTTTTGTCTAAATAACAGATATTCTTCTTTAATTGAATTCCTGAGGCAAATTTCTATGTCGCTGATATCGTTTTGGCTTAGTGCCTCCCAATGCTCTACAATTGCTGCCTTTACCGAGGATGGGGCTTTTTCAGGATAACTCAGGTCTACACCCTTACTTATAAAGCAGGTTGCCAAAACACTAAAGGGAATATGAATAAGATTAATATTGTGTGAGACAAGCTGGTTTTTTCCGCCTTCGGTATACTCCCCTGCCAATATTGCGCCTAGGAATTGACATGAAGGGTAGGTATCTCTTAAATGAAGCAATGCACCCTCTATCTCGCCAGTTTTATTCCTGGAGTGTTTGGTATATCGTCTCCAAGCTAGCTCTATAAAGGCAATTGGCTTTCCTTGGTCGTTTGCTGAGCCGTCTTTTTCAATCACGTAGTCTAAATTATGCTTATTCCCATCTTTGTCTTTCCAGATCACCCCCTGTTTAGATCCCCGGACACCTGGCCGTGGTCCTTTCCGATCAAAATAAAAACCGTGTTTGTTGCATAACCTTACGAGATCTATATAGAAAAATTCTTCTAGAAAATTTCCCAACATCTGTCCCAGTTTATGGCCGGGTGAGGCAATATCAGTCATATTATCCCTCTATCCTCAAAAAACCTTCGTGGAGAAGAACGCGATGCTTCCTATTCCTCCATTTGATATTTCGGTCTCTTAATTTTTCAAAATGGAATGACTTAAAACCAGCGTTAACCGCCAGCTCTCCTAGCCATTTGTCGACTGGTACATATATTCCATAAGGCGCTGAATCTCCCACAACAAAACAAACGATAGCACCATCCTTACAAACCCGCCTCAGGGCTTTCCAGACTCTGTTCATATCAGAAAAATAAGCAGCTACCATTAGATGGTAATCTTTTTTCCCCCCGTGTTTTTTACGTTCCTCTGCTAACTTTGCGCATGTCTCTTTAACTTCATAAACTATTGGTGTTTCTTTAAGGGTTTCTATAGTAGGCTCAAGCTTTAGCTTTTCTATTGAGACATGCTGAGTACATGACCTTATAAGTAAATGGCGCACCTTATTGTGTAAGTTGGCCCATTTTTTTACCTCTCCCCAAAAACTCATTTCGAGCCTAGTAGCATCTGCATAGTCATAGTTATTGGTATAAGGTGGTGATGTAATCACAAGATCTACAGAACAATCTTTAATATCATCACAATCCCTCGCATCTGAACAAAAAACCTTCCCCTTAGGCTTTACTCCTCGGTCCCGAAAATAATTCATATCAAAAGCCATCTTTTCAACCTGTATAGTAAAAGCCTCATATGGCGGTATTATCTTGGATTTCGATTTCTTGGGGAGCACATATTGCCAAGGTGCAGTCCCAACTGGTGAGCAAACGCGCAGAATTGAAGTAATAGCAAGCCATGCTAATTCAGAAGACGGTGTTCCATTAGCCTTATCTTTCCACGCAGACTTTAAATTATGTAGGTCACGCAGGACATTTTCTGGAAAGCAGTTTTTAATTAATTCTGGGTATAAAGTAACTTGACTTTTTAAGCTACGAGCATTAGTTAAGATATTTTGCGAAAATGATAGGAATTTTGTTACATCTGTATGCCAGAGGAGCTTCGAATTGGCAACTCTAGTAATAAAAGGGTGGGCTTCCAGGCCATATGAGTTGGCCCCTGCCTCTTCTCCAGCGATAACTGCAGTACCAACGCCAGCAAACGGATCAAGAACAACTATCTCACCTCTACTGCTTTGCAATTCTTC
>JAQVHY010000137.1 GCA_028695935.1 Desulfobacca sp. | reverse complement strand
ATGTACCTGCACTATACCGAGGGCAACCCTATTCTCACCCCCACCCTGCCCCCGGCCAGCGGGGTAATGCGCCCTCTCAATCTCGGCATTTATCTCGTGGTAGCGGATCCGGTGCACCGGCCCCAGGATGTGGAACGACTCGACCCCTTCCGCCGGCAGCGGGGGGTTATTGTCGATCTCTGGGAGGAAGCAGGAGTCTATTTTTATTACTATCGCGGCGAGAAGCTTTATTTGCCCGACTTTCATCTCCGGTAGCCGACCTGCGGAATTAGAAACGACTGTTAACCTACCGCCCAACAGTTGCTTGAGAGAAAAAATTGGGAGGGAACCATGCGAACCCATGCGCTGACCAAAAAAAGACCTTATGCCCCTGGGAGTCGCTTCCCCTGGTCAAAAACTGCCGGCCTCGCTCCTAAGGATACCAGCCAATGGGCCCGAATACGCCAGATCTTGCGGAATTGTCCGATTCAGGCCAAGCTCAACATCAGCTCCCCCGGTGATATTTACGAGCAGGAAGCCGACAAAGTCGCTGATGCTGTTATGCACATGCCTGATGAACTTTTATCGAGGCAGCCTCTTGAGGAAGATGAGGAAGAACTCTTGCAGACCAAACGAAATTCTATTGAAATCACCCCATTCCTGCAACGACAGATCGAGCCGGAGGAGGATGAGGGTGAGGAAGAGGAAGAAAAGGTGCTGCAGGCCAAAACGGACACCGGGGGGCCCCTTGAGGTACGTCCCGAATTGGAGGCGGACCTCGCCGGAATCCGGGGAGCAGGTCAGCCCTTGCCCGAATTGATCCAAGCCTTTTTTGAGCCTCGACTGGGAATAGATTTGGGGGGGGTTCGAATCCATGTGGGTAGTCACGCAGCAAAACTAGCTCACAGTTTGAACGCCCGGGCCTTTACCTTAGGGCAAGATGTGGTATTCGGGAGAGGAGAGTATGCACCCGAGACCCCTCAAGGCAAAAGTTTGCTGGCGCACGAGTTGACCCACGTAATACAGCAAGGAGGAGGATATGGTCCTTCCCTTAGCCTTATTCCCCAGTCTTTGAAAACTAAGTTAGTCCAGCGGGCCGGGCCCTTTGCTGCTTTAAAGGCAGCTGAGTGGATCGCTTTGGGTGCAGCAGGGTATGTCGTGGCGCAAGATGCCACCAAAGCGTCAGCAGGTGATATTTCATATACTTTTGATGAAATGGAAGGGGTACTCCTTCCCGGAGGGGGCAACGATGTCCCCGCTTATCGTGCAACGCATGCGCAGGCCACCATCCGAACTCATACATTCATAGTTTCAACGTGGCAGGGATATGCGGGTAGCCGTAAGATGGGAATAAAATTTGGCATCACCTTCAATTACGATGGCCATGCGATCGGGAATATCTCTTGCAACATTCTAGACATTTACGATTGGCCCTTATGGGCAGGATCAGTCAATGTCAACTTTACCCCCCTGAGCCTTGCTAAAGGTGATGTCGCAGTCATCCGAATTACCCTTAATCTCAATGCCGACCGAACATTTGCGGGTGGGCGTGTCCAGAGCAGAATCCTTGAGCTGGACGGTAGCGGTACTATTCGGAAGTTAGGCAGGGGAGCTTATGTAAGGTTCTCGTAATAATAAGCTTCTATAATTTCTTGTAAAATTACCTTGCTTCACTGAGCCCCAGGCTTTAGTCCATACCCCGCACCGGCTAGAAGCCGGTGCCACTGGGGTTTTAGAGAAATTTAATCACACTTCACTTCGTAGGTAGGTACCAAAGATAACAGAGCACCAGAAACGGCAGGAGGCTTAGGGCCCGGCAGAGTTGGGATAAGACCATGATCTTAAAGCCCAGGGCCGGGGTAAAAATGCCCAGATAATAGGGGAGCTGATGGCGTACGGCCCGGACCGGCGTGGACAGGATGGTCCCGATCAGCAGAGTCAAAAGAATGGCGGGCGGGCTTAAGGCCCCGGTCTCCCAAAAGGCCCCGGCCGCGGCAAACCCGGCGGTGGTTTCGGCGGCCAGGGAAAGAGCGATAATGCTCAAGGACTCCACCGGGATCGAGGTTGGCAGTAAACCTTGGGCCAGCAGGTTTCTGAGCCCGGCAAACAATCCTGCTTCCTGGGCCACAAAAATCACCAAAAATACCGGCACCGTGACTACCAGCACCTGACGGAAACGGCTCTTAAACTTGGGCCAACTCTCCCGCCAGACCGTGGGCCAATCCGGCCGCTGGAACTCGGCGCATTCCGGGCATACCGGCGGCGGGGGTAATTTCAGCCGACTGTAACCCAAGAAGGCCACGGTCCGGAGCAGGGCCGCGGCCAGCAGGATACCCAGGTAATAGACCCCGATCCGACCCACCAAGGGCGTGATAATAAAAAAAGTGGTAGGCAGATGCAGGAAAAAGGTGGGCAAGGTGAGCAACAGGGATGACAGGATCAATTCCGGGCGGCTGATGGTCTGCTCCTGATAGGAATTCATCAACATAGTATTGGCGGCCACCGAGGAGAAAAACGCGGTGGTGAAGGCCACTGCGGATTGTTCCCGCAGATGGCCCCAGCGCAATAGGGGCAGGGCCAGGCGTCCCAGGCGGCCGGTAAGCCCACTGCCCTCGATCAGGTTGCCCAGCAAGAGACCGATACCGATGGCGACAATCAGCCGCAACAGCGGTTTGAGTAAACGGCGATAAACCTCAAACCCATCCGGGAAGGCCGTCAGCAGATACGTCCCTCCCCAGGTGGCCTCCGCCCCGATCAGCAGCAACCATCCCAGGGCCAGCAGCCCGCCTAATTTTAGGTTAATGGACCAAGCAGTCAGCGGCGCCTCACCTCGCGCGGGATTAGCTTATCATCATAGTCAATTTAAGGGAACCTCTTGCAAAATAGTTGTTTTTGTCCTCCTGAACGAACTGAAGGATCTTAACTTTACAGTATCCTTAGATTCTTCGCTACGCTCGGAATGTCCGGGGAGGTAACTTGAGTTTTGCAAGAGGCTCAAGGGTAATACTTTTATTTAAATGATACCATATTGTTTATCTTGAGCTGATGTTGATCACAAAATCCCGCCGGGACTTCCAAGACCTGGTCGGCCGGGGCCGGGGAGGAAAAAGTTCGGTTATCCTGAGGGTCAAGATTTTTCGCCATACCAATGATCCGGCCTCGGGCAATCCAGATAATATCAAGGCCAAAGCGCATCCCCCGCATACAGAAATGTTGCTGCTCCAAGGTTGGCATCATAAACAGCATGCCCTGGCCCGGCGGCAGGGCGTTACGGCCGCTCAGCCCCTGGAATATTTGCGCCGGCGAGTCCACCACTTCGACCTGAAGCTCTACCCCGTTTATACAGATCTGCCGGAGCTGATTAGTGGCGGCGGAGAGTGCGCTGTCACTAGGAAAAGCTAGCATCAACACCAAAAATAGACTTAGACCCCATTTAAATTTGAGCCTCATACGGTACCCGTTCAGCATTGCCGGAGAGCCTGACCAGCATCCAGAGGAGCCAGGTTAAATTACCAGAGTTAATCAGGTGCATATATTATTATTAATTTTTTCAGTCTATTCTGACAAGGGCCAACAGGTATTTTAAAAAGTAAAGGTTTTGAAGATTATCGGTTAAGAGGTTATAATCCCAATTGCCTTTGAGCACCTTCTGAAGACTATAAAAAATCTGTTGGCTTTAAACTTTTAATGGACAGAGATTGCCGTCCAGGATAAAAATTAGAGGTCTGGACTATATTTCTCTTTTGGCCTCCGCCCGCGGTTGCCGATCATGGTGGGCAGGCACCTGAGTTGAAATTACCTTATTGATCGCTGACTAACGGAGTAGCAAAATGCCGCGCCTGAAAAGATGGTTAACCTTCCTGGGAGCTAGTCTCCTGGCCTTTGGCTTCTTGTTCTTAGTCTTTGCTTTTATATTTACAGATTTCATCGTGGACCTCTGGTGGTTTCAGTCGCTGGGTTATGGCCAATATTTCTGGCTGCGGTTACTTTATCGTTATGTGATTTTCGCTGTATTTACCGGCCTGTTCTTTGTGGTTTTTTTCCTCAATTTCTGGGTGGCGTCAAGATTATTGGGAGGCACAACCCCATCAGAATTAAAGACCAGACCCCGCGAACTCCTAAGCTATAAGGAGCTGGCCAAACACTTTCGATCCGGTTCTCTTAAGGTTTACACTCCTTTTTCCCTGCTCCTGGCCATTCTTTTGGCCCTGCCGCTGTTTCTGCATTGGGAATCTACGCTGCTTTTTATCTTTGGTCCGGCCGCCGGGGTTCAAGATCCGGTGTTTGGCAAAGACCTCGGCTATTATCTCTTTTCGCTGCCGGTTTACTTGCTGATAGTAGACGAATTGCTGATGGTCTTTGGATTACTCGGTCTGAGTTTATTGCTGCTCTATTGGCTGGAAAGACATTATCTGTCCAAGCAGGAGCAACGTCTGCCCAAGGGTGCCAAAATCCACCTTTGTGTACTAATCCTATTATTGTTCTTCTTGGTCATTTGGAATTTCATCCTCCAGCGCCATCAACTGCTTTATTCCAAGGCCCATGAGGGCATCTTTTTCGGCCCTGGATTTGTCGAAATGTATGTGGTTTTACCGTTAATCTGGTTATGCATCGGACTTTTACTGATAACCGGGCTGGCCTTGGTCTTTTACCTGCAAACCGGCAGGGGCTTCAAGATGCTGATCTTTAGCTCAGTGTTATTGGCTCTGGCTGTGCTGGGCCGTTATTCATCTTTCCTGCCTGACCAGGTCCAACAATACATCGTCAGTCCCAATGAAATCACCCGGGAAAAGCCGTTTATAGAAAAAAACATCCAGGCTACCTTAGCCGCCTATGACCTGGAAGGGGTGGAAACTCGGGAATACCTCCTGGAAGACATCCCTTTGGATCAAAAGTCCCCGGAGGTGCGGCAAAGTCTGTTCAATATTCCGGTCTGGGATCGGGAGGTGTTGCACGATGTTTTTACTCAACTTCAGGAACTCCGGACCTACTATGATTTCACTTCCATTGATGTAGACCGTTATATGGTAAACGGAGCGCTGCAGCAGGTTTTTCTGGCGGCCCGGGAATTGAACCTCAAAGGACTGCCCCCGGGGGTCCAGAATTGGTTTAATGAACGTTTGAAGTATACTCATGGCATCGGCATAGTGATGACCCCGGCGGCTCAGGCCGGGGAAGAACCTATGACCTTTTTTATTAAGGACATTCCACCTATCTCAGACTTTGGGCTTAAGATCGAGGAACCAGCCATCTACTACGGCTCAGAAAAATATGGACCCGCCATTGTCCCCAATGAAAGCCGGGAAATGGGCTATCCCACCGCCACCGGTCATCAACTAACGGATTACCAGGGCCGCGGCGGGGTACCCATCTCGTCCTTATGGCGCAAACTGATTTTTTCCGTCTATTTTAAAGAAAGAGATATCCTGTTCACAACCAAAACTATCCCGGCGAGTCGGATATTGTTCCGACGCCAAATTGTCGAGCGTATTAAAACTTTGACCCCTTTTTTTATTTTAGACGAGGACCCCTATGTAGTCGTCACTTCTAAGAGAATCTATTGGATTCAGGATGCTTACACGTTCTCGGATCGCTATCCCTATGCCCAGTCCCACAACCAAGGATTAAATTACATCCGTAACGCCGTAAAAATTGTGGTGGACGCCTATGACGGGACCGTTGATTATTACCTGGCTGATCCCCAGGACCCGATTATCCAGGCCTATAGCCGCATCTACCCGGGTCTGTTAAAGAATCTGGACCAGTTGCCGGCTGACCTGAAACCTCATCTGCGTTACCCGAACGATCTGTTTACTATCCAGATGGAAATCTATGCCAGGTATCATCAGACCGACCCGGAAGTGTTTTACAAACAGGAAGATATTTGGGAATTCCCCGAAATACAACATGGTGATCAGACCTCCAGGATGAAACCTTACTATCTGACGCTCAGCTTGATAGACAAAGACAGACCCGAGTTTATTCTCCTCTGTGCGATGAACCCTATGGCTCGAGATAACCTCCGGGCCCTCACTGTAGTCGGCTGCGATGGCGATAATTACGGTAGAATCGTGGTCTATAGCTTCCCTAAAGGCACCCTGGTCTATGGACCCTCACAGGTTGATGCCTTTATTAACCAGGATACGGTAATCGCCGAGCAATTCAGCCTTTGGAGTCTGATCGGCTCGCAGGTGGAGCGGGGCAAGATGATTGTTTTCCCGCTTAAGGGAGCAATTTACTACATCCAGCCAGTCTTTCTCAAGGCCGCGGCCCGCTTGAAGATTCCCGAACTGAAACGGCTGATTGTTAGCCGAGGGGGGTTGGTGGTGATGGAACCTACTTTGGAGGCAAGTTTTGAGAAGCTAGACGACCGCCTCCAATCCAAAAACCAAAGATTTAAAAAACGTTTGGAGCGGACCGGAGCCCCAGAATAACCGCTTAAGATCAATGGCCCTGGAGGGCCGGAAGCGAAATGTTGCGCTTGGGTATTGATACCGGCGGCACCTTTACCGATTTTGTGCTATTGAGCGAACAGGGCTGGCAGGTTCATAAGGTGCCTTCGACGCCGGATAATCCGGCCCGCGCCATTCTGAGTGGGATCGAGGCGCTCCTGGGGAAAGGGTTCGCGCCCTTAGAAATTGTGCATGGGACTACGGTGGGGACCAATGCCTTTCTGGAGCGCCGCGGTGCTCAGGTAGTGCTCCTGACCACCCAGGGTTTTGAAGATCTGCTGTTTATCGGCCGTCAGACCCGACGAGAACTGTTTAGTCTGGCCATATCTAAACCCCCACCGCTGCTCCCCCGGCAACGTTGCCTGGGAGTGCACGAGCGGCTGCTGGCCGATGGTCGCATCCATCAACCTTTACGGGCAGCCGAAGTGCAGCGCCTTCGCGGCCAGGTTGAGGCTCAGGCTCCGGAGGCGGTGGCCATCTGTCTGCTGCATGCTTATGCTAACCCGGAGCATGAGGAGGCCCTGGCGGCCGGGCTGGCGGAACTAGGTCTGCCCTTATCGCTCTCCAGTCAGATCATGCCGGAATTCCGCGAGTTCGAGCGCATCTCCACCACCGTGCTTAATGCCTATTTAGGACCCATATTGACTCGCTACCTGGGGGCTCTGGAAGACCAGTTGCCCGGAGTGACTCTGTTTATCCAGCAATCAAACGGCGGTTTTATGCCGGCCGGTCGGGCCGGGTCGCAGGCCATTATACCATCCTGTCGGGACCGGCCGGGGGCGTGAATGCCGCCTGGCATCTGGGTCAGGCCTTGGGGGAGCCGAACCTGTTGACCTTTGACATGGGAGGCACTTCCACTGATGTAG
>JAQVHY010000136.1 GCA_028695935.1 Desulfobacca sp. | reverse complement strand
GTGCATCGGAATCCGAGATTGTTCAAGATCTCCGGAAGCATTGGGCGGTAATGGGATCGATAGGATCGATGCAAAGCCCTGCGAACCTTTCCTGTGTAATCGGAGCTGGTTTCGATCTCTTGGATAAGGGTGCGCAGCCATGGCTCGGGTGCCACGGGGAAGATTACGTCCTCCACCACCCCCTTTGGCTCATCGATGGAAGCCTTCGCAATTTGGTACAGTTTCGAAATCTTTCCGGACGCCTTCTTCTGAAGTGTCCTTTCTATGCTGCTATCGATCTTTTTTACGGCCCCCTTGCCTATCTTGTGGACCGTTTCCACCAAAAGGTCCAACAGGTGGTCGGTTAAGTCTTCAGTTCTGCGATGGAGAAACGCCGCCATTAGGGTCGTCTTGAGCGGCCCGGCATGACGACGTAGTTCAAAAGGCTCCTCCACGGCGGCCCTCTTGGAATAACGTTCGATGAGTTTCGGCGGCACCCCCTGGAACAGTTTCGCCGGAAGGCCGACCTGGCGCAGCAACTCAAGCCTGGAAGCGGCTTCTTTCACGCTTTCCAAACCAGCCCTGCCTGGTTCCTTTTTAATGATCTGCCATACTGTCCATCCCCCTTCGTCTTCGTCGGAAGGATCGGCTTTAAGGAGCGTATCAAGCCGATCCAGCGTTTCAGAATCCAGTTTTCCGGAAATGCTTTCGCAGAAGCGCGTTTCATGAGCTTGGATGGCGGAATGGAGCAACCGAAAAATCCGCTCCTGGGTTGGAGGCTCGATGTGAAGTTTCCTGCAGCGAACGAGAACAATTTCGCGCAACCGATCCATTCTGTGCTCTTGATTGAGATGCTCCTCCACCAACCAGGTTTCCAACGCCTCGGCATCGGCAACGGTCGCCTCCCGAAAACCCAGAAGGGCGCGGATGCTTGCGCGGTGATACTCCACGGAACGTCCTTGCCAGGGATACTCGTCCCATGCGCTTCGATCAACTCCGACCTCGGAAGCTACAAAACGTACGACTTCTGCAGGTATTTCATGGGGTCCCGAAGGGAAACGACCTTCGAGTTGAAAGAATTTAAGCAAGAGAGCAAATCCCAAACGGGTTGCCCCTCGCTTGCTCCTTATAAGTTCCTGCTCGTGGGGTAGAATATGCCAGTCGGCAGTCAAATCCTCCTCGGTCCAATTTCGTCTCATCGTCTCTCCCATCTACACACGCCAATATATTGTTATACTTAGCCTATAGGATCGCCATGGGATAATCAAAAACACTTGTTTTTGACAAGAAAAAATTTCAGTGACAAAATCCGCATGAAGACTGGAATTTAAAACACCGTTCCCGAAGGGGGTTTTTGACCATGCGCATCGCCATCTATGCCAGGGTGTCCACCGCCGATCAATCGCCGGAGCGGCAAATACGAGAACTGCGGTCCCACGCGCTGGCGCGCAACTGGCAGATCATACACGAAGCACAGGAGGTCGCCGGGGGTTCTGGCAAGCGTCCAGAGAGAGAGAGAACATCCTCAGTATGGCTCGCTGCCGTCAGGTCGACGCGATTGTGGTTCAGGCCTTGGACCGATGGGGGCGGAGCGTCCAAGACTTGGTCCTCACCATGGCAGAGCTCGAAGCTCTCGGAGTGGCTTTTGTCGTACCGGGACACATCGATATGACCACACCCATGGGTCGTATGTTGGCCCACTTCCTGGCGGCCGTAGCCGAGTTTGAAAGAGAGCTTATTCGAGAGCGTGTGCGCTCAGGATTGGCAAACGCCAAGGCAAAAGGCAAATTGTTGGGGCGACCTCGTGTCGCCTCCTCACAAGTGGAGAAAGGTCTGCTACTTTTGGACCAGGGAAAAACCTATCGGGAAGCTGTCCAACAGACGGGCGTGAGCTGTTCAACTCTCATTCGGGCGAGGCGTGAAAAGAAGAAACTTCAGGCAAAAGAGTGAATCAATCAAGTCACTTGTATAGGGATTTGCGGCTGGTAGCACGTATGTTGGGGTACCCCCTAATTGAACTGTGGACTAAATATTCCTATCCTCAAGATAATCATAAAGGAGCCAGTTATACCCCACACGAACGGTAAGATGGCAATTTCTCAGCAGCGTAAACCTGCCAGATGTTACTTGCGCAGCAATGCGGCGATCTCCTCTGGTGCCCGGGCAATAACGGCAAGATAAGCCCGGGCCGGTTGATCCGGTTGGGACCGTTCTTGCTCCCAATCCCGAAGCGTTCCTAGAGGAATATGATAGCGGGCCGCAAATTCTTCTTGGGTCAGCCCAAGAGCACGACGGAGTGTTCTGACGCGGGGTATGGGGCGGAGTTGGGCCTCCCGTTCGGGCGTCAAGGGCGGATTGTCTGGATCGCTCATGGCGGCAGCCTCGATGTCGGCTTCGCTGATCGGTGCAACCGTTGTAACGAATATAACCTCTTCACTGCCATCCGGCTTATGCCGCACAAGTTTTCCGTCACGATGCATTCTGGCGATAGTAGATGTCTTTTTCATATTTCGTTGCTCGGCGGGCTGAAATAATACGGATACGCTCGGCGCGCTCCGTGTAAACGATGCTCAATATCTGGCCGCCGCTCATGGCGAGCAAAATAATTCTCTCCTCCCCATAGTCCGCTCTGTCGTCAATCCATTCGACCCCGAAGGAATCACGAAAAGCATGAGCAGCCTGTTCAAAGGTCACGCCGTGCTTCCGAAAATTAGCAGCAGCTTTGGCGTCATCCCACTCAAATTCTAACATAATGAACTACGGAATACCAGTAGTCTTTTTGGACGTCAAGTTTTATTATCACTTTGTCTGCCGTTTTCGTGGTCAAAAGTACGAAAATCAACGCGCCGGGATTCCAGAATGCAACCTCCTGCCACTCTCTCCAGCCGATTTTTTCCGGTCGAAAAGAGACATGGAGTTGCGTCTAGCTAGTTAGATTGGCCATGCCAGGGCTGGCCTTGTGTTGCAGCAGCAGGTCGACCTTTTCCCAGGCTTCCCCTCAACACCGCCCAACGCAGCGCGGTTAGTCCTAATGGCCCCCGAAAGTTGACATTGATTGGTGTTTTCGACTTCGATATGAATGTCTATTAAAAGGCGTGCTCTGGCTACTACCGCTTATGGTAGCGGTCTGGCTACAAGTTTGGCCAATTCCTGTTCATCGTTCCAATTCGACTTCTCGCTCGAACCGCTCAATCTTGTGGTCTTGGTCCGGCTCTGCCCCCCGCCCCTTCCGATCATCCAAGGCCACTTCTTTCTCTCCGGTCCGCTCGCTAACTGCCTGGAACAGGTCGCCGGCTTTATCTGTGTTCACCCGCATTTTGTCACACGCCTGGATGGCAATATCTTGATCTATAGCCACCCGGCCGCGTTGCACCGCGGCCAGCGGTTGCCTTTCAATCTGCTGGCCGGCTTTGGTTGTGTAGCTGGCATCTAGTTCTCGGGAGTTCCATAGACTGGCGACGGGCTTAGAGATTAACTCCCCGCGGCCCTTAAGATCGGCAATGGCCCGGTCTATCTCGGCGCGGCTAGCTACTCCGAAAAAACGGCTATTAATAGTCTCCTCTAGATCCCGCGCTCTAAACGCCGCGGCCCGCTCCTGCCAGTGCTGAGTTAGATGGTCCCGATCTAGTTCTACCTTGGCGTCCCGAGTGGATAGACAGGATACCTCGCGCTGTTTCGTGCTGGCCGTCTCCCGGGTTTTGCCCTTCTCGGCCAAATTAGCTCCGATGGCCTGACTTCTCTGGCTAAAGTGCTCCCGGACCTCCTGCGGCACCGCGGCTAGCTCCATGCGGCCCCGCTCCTGGTCGATCTCCACCTGGTAGCCCAGGGCCTTGGCCCGGACTGCTAGCTCCGACTGATATATCCGGTCGGCCAGGGCCCGGACCCGATAGATCTCCCGGCCCTCTAATGACCGCCACTTCCCATCCTCCCGGTAAGTTGCGTTAATGACGACACAATGAGTGTGCAATTGTGGATCCTGCGCCCGGCTGGTCTCGTGCCGGAAGGTGGCGATGGCCAGGTTGCCGGTGTTCTCCCGGTGCGTTTCGCCAGACACCTTCACCCGGGTGGCCGCGGCCTCCCGCTCAATCCAGTCCAGGGTGGTTTTGACGGCCTGCTCATGGGCGTCAATTAACCTGTCGTCGCCCCCTACCAGCGCCGCAACCGATACCGATTTGGGGGCACTGAGGGTTAAATCGTAGCCCGGAATGTGCTCCCGCTGGCCCTCACTGTTAATCCGCCCCAGGGTGGTGCCGTCGGGTAGCCGCCCGTCTAAGAGCCCGGTAAATTCCTCCTTCCCTACTGCGCCCGACAGCCCCAGGGCCTCGGCCCCCCGGCCATGCCACGCCGACGGGGACTCCTGATTTTTGCAGTAATAATCGTCCCTACGATAATAGCCAGCGGCCGGGCCGGGGGAGGTTATAGGAGAAAGGGATATCACTTGCGGCCTCGCTGAGCCAACATGTGGCTGGCAACTGATTCCTCGGGCGGGGCTAGCATTTTTAGTTCCAAGATCGCAGATCGTTCTGTCGGATGCAGTTCTACCCTTATCACAGGATATTGGCCAGATAAGCGCAGGTACCCGTGGCAATTGGGTAATTGCGCTATCTCGCACGGCAAAACTGAGGGTCTTATCCGGCGATTATCCGACAGTCTCAAGCCATCCCGACTGGTGCCATAATTTATTGCCTCACTAACCTCGATAACCTCTACTTCCCCCAGCGACCTAGCTGCCATCTCCGTTGATTCCGGGTCTGTCAGCCGCGTAGTCAACCATGTCGAACACAGTGTGGTGATCGTGGCTGGATATCCATAAGGCTTTCTCAACTGAACAAACGACTGTAGGCCAATTAATCCGCAAACACCATATTTTCTGCCCTCTGCGAGCAAATTAGGAATCGCGTCTAGTCGGTTCAAAGTCGCAAACTCATCCATAACAAACCAAAGCCGCCGTTGCCGGGAAGGGGACAGAGATAACGCAGCCGTTGCTGCAATCTCAATCCAAATCGCCAGCAGCGGTCGCAATGCCTTCCGTTTGCGTTCAGGCGCAGAGATGAATAGCCAACTATCCTGGTTCTCGCTCAAAACCCAATCAGTGATCGAAAATTGTGGGCGACTCGATTCCCGGAGAAATCGTAATGGGTTGGCGTAAGCAGCCGTTGTGGCCTGAAAAGATATGGACAGCTTGGCGCTTCGCTCGCTGATCATGGCTGCTGCAACAGTACCCTCTGCCAGTCGCCCTAACTCCTTAAGGTCGTTTGTGCAGAGCAATTTCAGGAGAGCCGTTACAGTTTTCGGTTCAACCTGAGTCAAAGCCGCTTCCCACAGAGCCCGCCCTCCTAAAATCCAGATCTCCTCGCTATTGGGATCATCTGGGATTATTATCTCTGTAAGGGTCTGAGCGTCCCCCTCCTCTCTGATCTCTGCCCAGGGCGTCCAGTGAACCGAGCGGGCATCAAGAGGATTCAACAAGATGTCTTGATGGGGACGGCCATAAAATGAGTAAAGCTCTCCCGTATAGTCGTACACAATAGCCCGTTGTTTGCGCTGGCGGATCTGGTCGAGTATTTCGAGTATTGCTGTGGTTTTCCCGGTGCCCGTAGTCCCGAGAGTTAAAATATGCTGGGTCTCACTACCCGGTGGCAACGGCACTCCAGCCAGAGTAATGGTGCTACCCCTATAAGGTGGCTTGAAATTTACAGCATCTACTACGATGATGCCTCTCTCTATTTTTTCTGATTTTAACCCCAGGCCCCGGCGGGCAAACAGTCCCGCGAATACGGCGGTCCCGATCAGCCAGATCAGCCCCGCGGTTCGGCCGTAATCACCGGCTAACTGCCAGATCCCAGGTCGTAACTGGTCGCCCAAGTCGCATGGGTACCAAGGTTGGCCGTGAGGGTCATAAACCGCTATCCAATCAGGTCGCTTGTTGCCGATCGGCAAAATGCTCAAGGTCGTTTCAACCGGACACAGAGCCTCGGCCTTTACCCACGCCCACGTCCAGGCTGGCGTGTTGGGCTGAACGTAACCTAGGTAAGCTACGCTAGCCGCGAGAGTTAATAATAAGGATAATAGACCGCCAAAAATTACTGACTTTATTGTTATTCGCGCGGTCTGCCCTAGGGTTTCGGCACCGCGGCCCATGGCGCGCACGATGCCGGAGTTGTGTTTCTGTTTCACCGTAACCTCCCCCTATATGTGTTAAAAATTACTTTATTTTGCATTTACAAAACTTTAATCTGTATTCACGGCTCCCTAACTACCGCCCTGAACTTTTGTCTAGGTTTTTGCCCGGTCCTCCCCCAAAAAGCACCCGCGGTGCCTAATATGTGACACTTTTTTTCGGGGTCCCCTTTAGGGGGTTTGAAATTTTCCCTAAAATCACTTAGCTGAATTTCCTTTCAACCCCGATACTTACCCGTTTTACGTTTCGAACCAGGCACTTACCTAGTTACCGATGGGTTTGGCCTGCCCGAAAGATCGAAAATGAGTAATCAGGAGTAAATACTAGTATTTTGAAGCAATCATTAGTATCCGTTAGTATCGTTTTCTGGATGGCTCGGTATGGTTCGGGACGGCCCCGGATGGCTCGGTATGGTTCCGTATAGCCCCGGACAACCTATAAGTCCAGTCAGCCATTTTGTCGAGGTTATCATCTACAGTAATTAGCCCACGGTAACAGAGGCCGTCGAGTATCCGGCTCAATCTGGCGGCAGGATATAATCTGACCAAGGCTCTGCGCGTAGCTGCTCCGCCGCGCTGAATTAAAAAGTCCAAAACCCGCTGCTCCGCTGGGGTGACCTTAACACCATCAGCGGCTGGATCCGCGGCTAGCTCGGCCTGGGTCTGGGATAGTAGCTCCTGGGTCTGGCAGTCGAGGTCCCGCTCACGTTGCCTGAGATCGTCCGCCAGGGCCTGTAATCGGCTCTCGCGTTCGTCCAGGGCCGCGGCGCGGGCCTGGGTATCGGTGATGATCTGCTGCGCCTGAGCCAGGCTATCGGCGACAGTGCGGGCCATATCCTGCTCCCGCTCGGTCAGGGCTGCGGCGCGGGTCTTGAGGTCTTGCTCGGCCTGCTGGATATCTCGGCTACGCCGGTTGACCGCGGCCCGCATATTTTCGGTCTCGGCGGCCTGGGCCTCTAGGTCGCGCTCCCGGGTCTCTATCTCGGCCTCGCGCTCGTCTATGCGGCGGGCTAATAGCTCTCGGTCCATGATCTGCCGGGCCTGGGCCTGGGCATCAGTGACGGTCTGCCGGGCCTGGCTCTGAACCCCTGATATGATCTGCTGGGCCTGCTCCCGGGCCTGGTCTATAATCTCGCCGGCCTTAGCCTGGGCCTGGGATAGCTCGGCCTTAGCCTGGGCCTCGGCGTCGGTGCGGACC
>JAQVHY010000135.1 GCA_028695935.1 Desulfobacca sp. | reverse complement strand
TCATCCCGATATCGAAAAATTCATCACCTGCAAAAACCGGCTGGATCGCTTAAACAATTTCAATATTTCCGTAGCCCTGACCGACGCCTTCATGACTGCCGTGGCGCATGGCGCGGAGTTCCCCCTGGTCAATCCCCGCACCGGCGTGGTGGTCAAAAAGGTCAATGCCGCGGTGCTGTTCGACACCATCGTGCAGAGCGCCTGGGCCACCGGCGAGCCCGGGGTGATTTTTCTGGACGCCATTAACCGGGGCAACCCGGTCGCCCACGTCGGCGACATCGAAGCCACCAATCCCTGCGGCGAACAACCGCTGCTGCCTTATGAGTCCTGTAACTTAGGCTCTCTAAACCTGGCCACGGTAGCGACCGAGGGCGGCATTGATTACCCCCGCTTAAAAGACCTGGTCTGGACCACGGTGCACTTTTTGGATAACGTCATTGACGCCAATAACTTCCCGCTGCCGATCATCGGCGAGCGCACCATGCAAAACCGCAAAATCGGCCTGGGGGTGATGGGCTTTGCCGACCTGTTGCTCAAGTTGGGCGTGCCCTATAACTCGGAAGAGGCGGTGCAGACCGCTGAGGAGGTTATGGGCTTTATTCAGGCCGAATCCAAGGCCGCGTCCGCCGAGTTGGCGGCCCGGCGGGGCAATTTTCCGAATTTCCCGGGCTCCCGTTATGACGGCAATGGCCACGGGCATATGCGCCACGCCACCACCACCACCATCGCCCCGACCGGCACCATCAGCATCATCGCCGGCTGTTCCAGTGGGGTGGAGCCGCTGTTCGCGGTGTCCTTCGTGCGCCGGGTGCTGGATGGCGCCGAACTGGTGGAAGTGCATCCCTATTTTGAGGAAGTGGCCCGGCGCCGCGGCTTTTATAGCCCGGAACTGATGAAACAGATTGCCCAGCAGGGAACGATCCGCGATCTTAAAGAAATTCCCAAGGACATCCGGCGGGTGTTCGTCACCGCCCACGATGTCTCGCCGCACTGGCATATCCGCATCCAGGCCGCGTTCCAGAAACATACCGACAACGCGGTGTCCAAGACGGTCAATTTCCCCCAGAGCGCCACCGCCGAGGATGTGCGCCAGGTCTATGTCATGGCCCATGAACTGGGCCTCAAGGGGGTGACCATCTACCGGGACGGCAGCCGCCCCGAGCAGGTGTTGAGCTTTGGCTCCCAAAAAGCCCCGGAAGAACGCTATATCGCCCCGCGGCCCCGGCCCACCCGCACCATCGGGGTCACCCAACTGATCAACACCGGCTGCGGCAAGCTCTATGTCACGGTCAACCGGGATGAGGCGGGCTTTTGCGAGGTCTTCGCCCAGATGGGCAAGACCGGCGGCTGCGCCTCCTCGCAGATCGAATCCACCGGCCGCCTGATCTCGCTGGCCCTGCGTTCCGGGGTCAAGGTGGAGTCGATCATCAAGCAGATTTCGGGCATCCGCTGCCCCAACCCCATCTGGCAGAACGGCCGCCAGGTGCTGTCCTGCCCGGACGCCATCTCCCAGGTGCTGGCCGCCGAGGCCCAGGTGGAGATCACCGAAACCGAGGTCACCATGGGCTCCTGCCCGGACTGCGGCGGCGCGGTGGAACGCGAAGGCGGCTGCATCGTCTGCCGGGCGTGCGGGTTCTCGCGGTGTAGTTAAGGAAGCAAAGCCCAGCTTTGAGTTATTATTGCGTGCCCAAGTACAACTTGGGCACGAGAGGAAAAAATGATGCCATACTTGCTTTTAGCTTCATACGTTTCTATAACTATTATATACTTGCATTTGGTAGACCCGCTTACACATTCGCTTATAGCTCTGCTTGAAGCTTTGCGCTTTATTTTCCCTCAACATCCATGGTGTTATTTATTTTTAGCTATAATAGTTCCCTTGATCATAAGAATAGTTATTTCAGGGATCGAAGCTATGCGGCTTCGTTATAAAGAGAAGATGTGGGTTTATGGGGGGATTTTCCCGTATATTCTTCTTAGCTATAGCCCTAGCCCTTGGAAACCACGGACATTATCCACTCACATTCCTCAAGACTATTGGCTTGGGTATTTTATCGGATTAATGGAAATGCTATCTTATCCATACCTAATTTTTGAGGACAAAGCCAAATATGTCGCTTTTTGGTTAACCTTCAAGACGGTGCATAAGTGGTACTACGCCCCAGACTTCAAGCGTGGTCCTTATAACCGGTATGTGTTTGCCAATGCCTTAATTTTGATTGCTTCATACATTTCTGCGCGAATTTGCTTCTGTAAATAATATTTTTTTTGTGTGGTCAAGTCCAATTTAACCCTCGTTCCCAAGTTGTACTCGGGAACGTAATTATGGTCCAGACTTAGCTTGAGAGAACTAATCACGCATGGCACTTGCTGAGTAATATACGCCTTTCAGCACCAAAGCAGAGCTTTGCACGCAATTGGGTTCCCAAGTACAACTCGAAAACCAGAATAAACCAGAATAAAATTAAGCGTACGTGCCCAAGTACAACTTGGGCACGAGAGGGATGGAGGGAGCGATGGCATCCCTCGTTATTAGGTTGTGGTCATTTCCTCGTTTCCTCGTTCCCAAGTTGTACTTGGGAACGCTATTTTTCTCAAAGCTGAGCTTTGACACCTTATTATCACTATGCGCAGCCGCTACAAGATCGTTGAATTAAAACATCCCCATTTCATTACCTGCACCATAGTGGGCTGGCTGCCGGTCTTTACCCGCGCCAAATATCTGGACATCATTACGGCCTCGCTAACTTTTTGCCGTCAACAAAAAGGGCTATTGATCCATGCCTATGTCATCCTCGATAATCATCTGCACCTGGTGGTCTCCTCAGATAATCTGTCCCAGGTGATGCGCGACTTTAAACGCCATACGGCCAAAGAAATCCTGACCATCGCCCGGCAAGATAACAAAATATGGCTCCTCAAGCAGTTTGAATGGTTCAAAAGCGGGCACAAAGGCCTCAGTCAGCATCAGGTCTGGCAGGAGGGATTCCATCCCCAGGCCATTACTACGGAAGAGATGTTAAGGCAGAAGCTGGAATATATTCACTATAATCCCGTGAAACTGGGATTAGTTGATCGGCCTGAACACTGGCGCTATTCCAGTGCCCGCCATTACCTGGGCCAGGAGGGGGTGTTGGAGATTGATCTGGTTGAATTATGAAGCCAAGCCCAGCTTGGCGCTAGTCGTGCGTGCCCAAGTACAACTTGGGCACGAGATTCAAGGCGGTTCGTTCCCCAGTTTCCCCTCTCGTTCCCAAGTTGTACTGGCGAACGAGGTAACCAACCAAATAAGGGCGGCCAGAATTGGGACCGCCCTTAAGTCCTCATCAGGAAAGGCTAAAATGAGGGTTTATTCGTTGTATCCGCTCCCCACAATGAGTCCGCTTTTGGTTTTCCGGGAATAGGTGCATTTGTTGGCGCCGCCCCATTCATACCTCACATAAGCGCCCTCCGGCGTCCCCTTGGCCACTTCATCGTAAACCGGTCCGGCCTTGTCCTTCAGAGACTCTCCTACCAGGGTGGGATGCACCAGCAGCTTGCCACCGGCCTCCATAATAAAGACATAGGGATCTTTTTGGGCGGCATCGGCAAAATCTTCAGGTTTTTTCCCGGCGTCCAGGGCCACGACAATCTCATCCACCTGCTTTTTGACCACGTCTTTCATAAAACCTCCTTTGATGGTTAAAAACGGTTAGAAAGTTAGAAAGTTGGGTTACCTTGCCTCACCTAAAATCCGAAATCCTACGCCAGATTGGGCTACTACGGTTAAAAATGGTGACACCCGCCCTTGGGGCTCGACTCCGAAAAATCCCTCTTTTAAAATTTATTTTAACGATATTGAATATATTTATCATAAAATTCTACAAAAATATATGATAATTCGACCGCACCTCGGGCAACTTGAGCACAAAATTCAAGCCTGCGTGCCCAAGTACAACTTGCGCACGAGACGAAGCCCCTCTGATTTGGAGCGGGGGCTGTTTAATCCTTGTTCGCAAGTTTATTTTTGGCGCGTAGGACGCGCCCTATAAAAGACATATTTAGAGGAAAGGAAAATTTATCGCCTGGGGCCGGACTAGCCCTTTAAACCTATTGTCATTATCGACCGATAATGGTATAGAGTAAATAATCTAGAAAGGATCGGTACGGATACAGGACTGAGATGCCGTTAACCCCCAACCAAGGAGGTGTCCAACCCCTGTTTGGGATAAGCGACGCTGAAGCTGAGCCTGAATCTGGTTTAACCTGAGCGATGGTATCATTTCGAAGTAATCTGTCCCCGGTCGAAATCAAGACTTTTTTAAAAACCGTAGCTGATTATACGGACGACGTCCTTATCCTTTATTGTTATAAAAACTCGACTCCCTGCCCGAAATGCGGCCAGCTGCAGTTGTGCCGCAGCGGGGCGATCAGTTTATATAGCAGCAGTCTTGACAAGGTCACCCACACCATTATCGCCTGTCTGCATTGCGGGTACAAAAACATCTCGGTGGAATTAATCTGCGAAAGATTATAGTTCCCCTGTTCTGCTAAATTCCCTCCCTCGGCTTTAATCGTCCTGGCATGTAAACTTTTGACAATTTATAATATTATTGCTTTTTTTCTCGCAGCTGGCAAGTTAAAACAGACAACTTACCGATATTCCACTTGTTGAAAAATTTGCCGAATCTCTATATAGTGGATTAACCTTGGCGAGAAGGAGGAAATGCGGGATGGGGACCAGTTTAACGGGTTGGCACCGCCTGCTGATCAAGGCCGGACTGTTGGTCCTGGTGCTGGCGCTGTTTCCGGCCCCGGCTTCGGCCCAGACCCTCAGGGTGGTCAAAGACCAGGACTGTCTGCGGGATCAGGCGCAATTCTTTGGACAGCCGGTGGCCTTGGTAAAGCAGGGGGATCAGCTCAAGCAATTGGGTATGAAAGGGGATTGGTATCAGGTTGAGTTTCAGGGGAAGCAGGGCTGGATTCATCAGAGCGCGGTCAGCACGCGCAAGGTGAGCCTCTCGGCTTTGCGGGGCACGGGTACCGCTCAAGCGGCCACCGCCGATGAGGTAGCTCTGGCCGGTAAGGGCTTCACCCCGGAGGTGGAGGCCGGTTACCGGGAGAAAAATCCCAACCTGAATTACGCCGCGGTGGACCGGGTGGAAAGTTTCCAGGTCCCGGAGGCACAGCTCCGCAAATTCATTACCGAAGGAGGGCTGCGGCCATGACCCGAGAGTTAGCCAGCCTTACAGTAATATTATTAGCCCTGGGTCTGATCATGTCGTGCGCCGAGGTCGTCAAGATGGGCACCTCGATCGGTGAAGCCAGCGGTTATCTGAGCAGCACCGAGAAGGCCTCGATTGACAAGGTCGCCGACAAGACTGAAAGGGCAGCCCGCCCCATCACGGACTCGGAAGAATATTATATCGGTCGGGCCGTGGCCGCCCGGTTTCTGGGGCAGTATCGGTTAATGGATGATCCACAAGCTACCCTATATATTAATGAGATCGGCCAGACCGTGGCCCAGGCCTCGGATCGGCCCCGGACCCACGGGGGCTATCATTTCGCCATCTTAGACACCGAGGATATCAACGCCTTTGCCTGTCCGGGAGGGATTATCCTGGTGACCCGGGGCATGCTGAAAATGGCCAAAAATGAAGATGAAGTGGCCGGGATCCTGGCCCATGAAGTCGGCCATGTTAACCATCAAGACGGCATTGCGTCGATCAGCCAGGCCCGCTGGGGGGAAGTTCTAGCTGCGGCCGGCACCGGCGCGGCGCAATCTTTTGCCGGAGTCGAACTCGGCAGCCTGGTATCCCTGTTTGAAGACGCCATCAATGATGTCTTCAAAACCCTGGTGGTCAATGGCTATAGCCGGGTACAGGAGTCCCAGGCGGACCAGGCGGCACTGAGATATACCCGCCGGGCGGGCTATAATCCCCAGGCCCTGGCGGATTTTCTGGCCCGGTTGGAAGAATCGGGGGTCCGCGGTGGCTTTAGGACGACTCACCCGGGCACCGCCGAGCGGCTTCAGGAGGTTAAGGCAGCGCTGGCCCCGTCCGGGCCGATGCCGGTGAGCGCGGCTCAAAAGCAGCGCACGGCCCGGTTCCAGGCCCTGAAACTGTCGGGGTAATACCAATTTGCTTAGAGAAAACTATTTTCCCCTGCCGGTAGGGGGCGCAATTTATTGCGCCCCAAAGGGCTTGATAAATCAAGCCCCTACAAAGAATATCTAAGAAAATATTCATTTGATGGCTTTTTAGTATTAGGTTTATTTTTGAAGGACTTTATCTACTGGCGTCTGGTCAGCGGCGGCCAGACGCCCCGCCTGCCAAAAAAGGAATTTTAAGTTAGAGATGACCTCCCAGAAGAAAAAACCGAAGCCGGAGATCAAGCCTCCTCCGGCCGCGGCTCCCGCCCCGGGATTAGCGCCTTCGGGCCCGGGGGCCTTTCCCACCCAGTTTGCCCGGATCTTTTTTGGGGCCTTGACCCTACTGATCCTGTATTTCTCTTATCTGATCGTCAAGCCCTATCTGATCGAAATCTTCCTGGCGTTGGTGTTATTCTTTACTACCAAGCCGATCTATCGGGGATTTAACCGGCTGTTTCGGGGCTGGCGGGTCCTTAGTTCGGCGCTTACCTGCCTGCTGTTGACCATCCTGATTATCTTGCCGCTGTTGACGCTGACCGGAATTGTCGCCGGGCAGGCTCTGGAACTGTATAGCACGGTGAGCAAGGGTCTGCAAAGCGGCTATCTCTGGCAGCAGATCAGCGACAAGTTAGATTTTTTTAAGGCCTACTTAGAGCACCTGAATCTCCCCATCCATCCCGATCAGGTAAGGGCGGAAGAATTGGTCCAGACCGCCCTGGCCAAGGCCAGCAGCTTCATCTATACCAACAGTGTCGGACTGGTTAAGGGTTTTACCTCGTTTTTCTTTAGCCTGATCATCATCATTTTTGTCACCTTCTTTTTATTTTTGGATGGCGATGTCTTTATCGAGGAAATCAAGAAATTATCACCGCTCGATGCCGCCCATAACGAAGAGATTTTAGGTGACGTAGAGGTAACCATCAAGGCTACCCTGAAAGGCACGGTGATTGTCGCCTTTATTCAGGGATTTTTAGGGGGGGTGGGCTTCTGGCTATTTGGAGTGCCTCAGGCCGCGTTCTGGGGCACCATTATGATCCCGGCCTCGGTGATTCCGGTAGTAGGGGCGGCGTTGATCTGGGTTCCCGCGGCGTTGTACCTTTTCTTGTTGGGCCATCATGGTCTGGCCTTAGGATTAACGCTCTGGAGCGCCATTATTATCGGATCGGTCGATAATCTGGTGAAACCCTATTTTTCTAGAGGCGCCCGCCCCACTCCGACCATTTTTGTGTTATTCAGCATCATGGGGGGCATCAGTTACTTCGGAGCC
>JAQVHY010000134.1 GCA_028695935.1 Desulfobacca sp. | reverse complement strand
TTCCTGCATCAGAAAAGTTACCATGGCTTAAATCTACAAGAGGGAAAGTTTATTTATGACCCGAACAGTCCACGGCGCTTGCACAACCACGGTCAGATGATCATGCAACAGACCATGGACCAGGAAATTTTCTGGGTGTCGCCCGCCTCACATTGTCAGCGACATCGTTTGCCGAGCGCCGCGGTCGGCGACTGGCTTCAGGGCTTTGCCGACAAAATCTCATATAATATCGAGGACCTGGAATATTTAACCGCGGCCCTGGATTTCCCCCATCTGGCCCTGGTGTTGGAACTCGCCGATCAGGGATATCGCATGGTCATGGAGGTGGTGGCCAACAATCCGATCAAACCTCAGAAAGGCGGCATGGCCGCCTGGGATCGGAGTCTGGGCCGCGACGTGATGATCGAAAGCTTTCAACTGGGCCCCATAAAAAATGAGGAAATTAGTTTTTTGAACCGTAATTTTAATCACTACCCGAAGCCCTACGCCGCCTGGAAACAGGTCAGAGAGCATGGTTTGCCCATGCCCATCGCCGTCAAGGACGGTTATCTTTATTTTCAACCGGTGCAGGGAGATATAAACTTTTTGGTGCCCACCGCCTTTATTCGGCGCCGGGTCCTCCGCCCCATCCAAAATTTGAAGTCCCCGGCTACCCTTCCCTTAGCCCTTAATCGCCTGGCGGCTCAGGATCGACAGCCGGGATTTAAGGAATTTGTGGCGCGTCGGTGGAGTGCAAGTTAATGAGCGGCTTATTCAAGTTGCTGATTAACGCCAGCGATCCCGAGGAAATCAGGGTCGCCATTGTCGAAAATCGCCGACTGGAAGATTTTGCCCTGGAGATGGCCAGCCGGGCCCAGAACAAGGGCAATATCTATAAAGGTATCATCGCCAATATCGAACCCAGCCTGCAAGCCGCGTTTGTCCAGTACGGAGCCGAACGGCAAGGTTTCCTGCCGATTTCCGAAATTCATCCGGAATACTTTCAGCAAGAGGTATCAGAGGGCAGCCGACCCCGCATCCAGGAGGTGGTTAAACGGGGACAGGAAATGCTGGTGCAGGTGGCCAAGGAGGAAACCGGTAGCAAAGGGGCCTATTTAACCACCTATATTTCCCTGCCCGGCCGTTACCTGGTATTGCTGCCGGGCCAGAACCAGATCGGCATCTCCCGCAAGATCGAAGGGGAAGAGCCACGCCAGCGTCTGCGGGAGATCATTCAAGAGTTGTCATTACCCCCGGAAATCGGCCTGATCGTGCGCACCGCCAGCGCCAGCGGCAAAAAGCGCGAGCTCACCAAAGATTTTACCTATCTGATTCATATCTGGGAAGAAATCAAAAAGTCGGCCCAAACCTGTGAGGCCCCTTGTCTGGTTTATAAAGAATTAGAGCTGGTGATCCGAACCATTCGGGATTATTACACTTCGGACATTAAAGAGATTCTCATTGATGACCCGGAAATTTACCGGCAGATCAAAGATTTTTTTAAGGTCATCGCTCCCAAGCAGTCGCGGGTGCTAAAACTTTACAAGGGCCATCGTCCCCTCTTTGAAAACTATCATATCGAAACCCAGATCGAGCAGATTTACCATAACCAGGTGCCGCTGGCCTCGGGGGGGAGCATCGTCATCAATCCGACCGAGGCCCTGGTCGCCATCGACGTCAATTCCGGCCGCTGTTTACAACCTCAGAACCTGGAAGAAACCGCGTTCAAAACCAACGTAGAAGCCGCGGGTGAAATTGCCCGGCAACTGCGCCTGCGAGACCTGGGCGGGTTGATCGTTATCGACTTTATCGATATGAAGGATCGCAAGCATCGCAAAGAAGTGGAAAAGGTCCTCAAGCAGGCCCTGAAAAAGGATAAGGCCCGGGTAACCGTCGGACAGATTTCCAAGTTCGGTCTGCTGGAACTTTCCCGACAACGCTTGCGGCCGACGGTCCAATTTTCCACCTACGGCCTCTGTCCCTTCTGCCAGGGCCTGGGGATGGTCAAATCACCGGAAGCCAGTGGCCTCAGCTTTCTCAGGAAGATTGCTCACGAGATTGCTCAAAAGGATCTGCAAGAGGTCCGGGCCGTACTGCCCCATCAGGTGGCCCATTACCTGCTCAACAAAAAACGCCAGGAGTTATCACGACTGGAAAAACAATTCAACCTGCAACTGGTGCTCGAGGGCAAAGAGGGCATGCCCTGGGGTGAGGTCCAGGTGGAATTTGTCAAGCGCGCTCCCGAGCCGGAAAAGGCCTATCCCGCCGCGTCCGGCGTAGAGCCTTTAATCGACCGGAAAGGAACCCGAAATGCGCAGTGATCTAATGAAAACGGGGTTAGAAAAATCTCCCCATCGATCTTTGTTTAAGGCCATGGGGCTCACCAACGCGGAACTGGCCCGTCCCCTCATCGGCGTCGCCAACGCCAAAAACGAGATTATTCCTGGCCATATCTACCTGGATAAAATCGGCGAGGCGGTCAAGGCCGGGATCCGGATGGCCGGGGGGACGCCCATCGAGTTCGGGGTGATCGGCGTCTGTGACGGCATTGCCATGAACCACCAGGGCATGAAATATTCGCTGGCTTCGCGGGAGTTGATTGCCGATTCCGTAGAGGTAATGGCCATGGCCCATCCCTTCGACGGCCTGGTGCTGGTCACCAATTGCGATAAAATCGTCCCCGGCATGATGATGGCCGCTCTACGCCTCAATATCCCGGCGATCATCGTCAGTGGCGGTCCGATGCTGGCCGGCTACCTAAAAGGTCGGAGCGTAGATTTGATCTCCGTGTTCGAGGGTGTGGGTGCGGTTAAGGCCGGAAAAATCAGCGAAGCCGAACTGGTGGAACTGGAAGACGCCGGTTGCCCTGGATGCGGCTCCTGTTCCGGGATGTTTACCGCCAATTCGATGAATTGTTTGAGCGAGGCCCTGGGGTTGGCCCTGCCGGGCAACGGCACTATTCCAGCCATCGCCGCGGCCCGCTATCGGCTGGCCAAACAGGCCGGACAACAAATCATGGCACTGGTTGACCGGCAACTGTTGCCGCGTCAGATTGCCACTCTGCAAGCCTTTCAAAACGCCCTGGCGGTGGATATGGCCTTAGGTTGTTCGACCAATACCGTGCTCCACGTCCTGGCCCTGGCGCACGAAGCCCAGATCGACCTGCCCTTGAGCCAGTTTAATGACATCAGCGCCAAAACCCCACATCTGTGCAGTCTCAGTCCGGCCGGCAGCCATCATCTGGAAGACCTGGACCGGGCCGGTGGCATCCCTGCGGTGATGCGCCAACTGTTGGAGGCGGGCCGGCTCTGGCCCGAACCTTTAACCGTCACCGGCCAGTGCGTTAAAGACAACCTGGCTCATGCCCAGGTTTTAGATCCAGAGGTCATCCGGCCCATCAGTAATCCTTACCATAAGGAAGGCGGCATCGCCATCCTCACCGGCAACCTGGCTCCGGAGGGCGCGGTCGTCAAACAGTCGGCGGTCGATCCCCAGATGCTGGTCAACGAAGGCCGGGCGCGGGTGTTCGACTCCGAAGAAGCGGCCGGGACCGCCATTTTGGGTGGGGAGATTAAACCCGGCGATATCGTCGTCATTCGCTATGAAGGGCCTAAAGGCGGCCCGGGGATGCAGGAGATGCTGACCCCCACCGCGGCCATCGCCGGCATGGGGCTGGACAAAGAGGTCGCCCTGTTAACCGATGGCCGCTTTAGCGGGGGCACCCGCGGGGCCGCCATCGGCCATATCTCCCCCGAGGCCGCGGAGGGCGGACCGCTGGCCCTGGTGCAGGAGGGAGATTTAATCGCCATCGATATCCCCCAAAAGACCCTGACCCTGAAAGTCAGCGACGCGGAGCTGGCCCAGCGCCGGGCCCAGTGGATGCCGCCGGAACCCAAGATCAAACACGGTTACGCCTATCGTTACAGCCAGTTGGTGACTTCGGGCAGCAAGGGCGCGGTGTTTAAATACTGAAAACGTATTATAAATTCGTCGGGGCGTAATAAACTGCGCCTCGACAATCCAGGTTTCCAGGTGTTATTTAGTCAGTTCTCCTCCTCCAATCTTATCCCGTAAGCTAATAGAACGGGGGTGAGAGGCACAGAATTTACCCCTAGCCCAGGTGTCGATAAGTTAATTTTGCAAAACAGGGGCTTACCGGGTTATCGACATTAGGTGGTGAGGATAGAACCGCCGTTGTTCAGAATTACCTGGTAAAGTCGATAAAAACAAATTCTTTTGTTGATAACTATTACAATTAAATTAACTACTTAAATAAATTATCGGCATAGGCTAGCAACCTTATGGATTTAATTAATTTTAAATTAAAAACTAAAACTATTAGAGGATAATCATGAAACTGCAAATTGACCGGGATGTGTTGCTCCAGGGAGTAACCCGAACTCAAGGGGTGATTGACCGGCGCGGGACCATGCCCATTCTGGGCAATTTTCTGTTGGAGGCCAAGGACGATCAGGTAAACATTTCCGCCACTGATTTGGAAGTCAGTTTTAGAGGCTTTTATCCGGCCCAGGTCCAGGAGGAAGGCCAACTGACGGTTCCTGCCATAAGTTTTTTTAATATTATCAGAGAATTGCCCTCGGCCACGATTGCCCTTGAGGATACCGATAATGCCAACCTGATTATTCAAGTAGGGGAAGCCCGCTATCAGTTGATGGGTTTGGCGGCTGACCAGTTTCCGCCGCTGCCCACCGGCGCTAATCTGGAAATGGTAACCTGTAAGACCCAGTTGTTACGAGAGATGATTGAGAAGACCAGCTTTTCGGTGTCCAGCGATGATTTGCAATATCATCTCTCAGGAGTTTATGTGGAAAAAATTACGGAAAATGATATAATAAAATTGCGTATGGTGTCGACCGATGGACACCGTCTATCTCTGATCGATCGGCTAGTTCCAGGTGCAGACCAGTTTGGCTTTGACGAAGGCATTATTATTCCTCGCAAAGGCGTGGCCGAGATCCAACGGTTATTGGCCGATGGAGAAGAGTGTTCTATAGGATTTGATCGCAAGAACCTGACCTTACAGCAAGATAACAAATTTTTATTTATCCGGTTGTTAGATAAAAAATTCCCGGACTACCGTCGCATTATCCCCGCAAATTTTGGCGTTCAATTCATCTTGCCGCGGCGGGAGTTTTTCGAGGCCTTAAAAAGACTTTCCCAGCTGTCCACCGACCGGTTTAAAGGGGTGATCCTAAAATTTAATCCCGACCTCCTGGAAATCCAGTATGTCAATCCTGAGGTCGGCGAAGGGCGTGAGCGACTGCCGCTAGCGGTAGCCCCTTCCCAGGGGGCGGCCGAACCGGCAGCCGAGTTGCCCTTGGAAATCGGTTTTAATGCGCGCTATCTCCTGGAACCTTTAGGGGTCATGCACAGCGATCGGGTGGTAATGGATATCAACCAAAAAGACAAGCCCTGCCGTTTACAGGGAGAAAACGAACCCGATTATTTATGCATTGTCATGCCTATGAGTCTTTAACCTTAACCAAACGGTACGAATGGTGGATCTAAACATCAAAGAAGGGTTAACTCAGAGTCTATTAACCTCTGAAACCGAGATCTTGGACCACAGCACCGACTACGGGGCCGATAAAATCCGGGTCCTGGGCGGTCTGGAGGCGGTCCGGCAACGTCCGGCCATGTATATCGGCAACACCGGGCCGGAAGGATTACATCACCTGGTCTACGAGGTGGTGGATAATAGTATTGATGAGGCCCTGGCCGGTTACTGCAACCACATTCAGGTCAAAATTCACTCCGATAACAGCGTCACGGTGGAAGATAATGGCCGGGGCATCCCGGTTGATCTGCATCAGACCGAAAACCTGCCGGCGGTGGAAGTGGTGATGACTAAACTGCACGCCGGGGGCAAGTTTGACCATAAAACCTACAAAGTCTCCGGGGGGCTGCACGGGGTCGGGGTGTCGGTAGTTAATGCCTTGGCCGAATATCTGGAAGTGGAAATTCGCCGCGACGGCAAGGTCTATCACCAGCGTTATGAACGGGGATTTACGGTCAGCTCCCTGGAAGTCACCGGCGAAACCAAACGTTGGGGCACCAAGATTACCTTCAAGCCCGATGCCGAGATCTTCACGGAGCCGATCTTCAATTATGATACCCTGGCCAAGCGCCTGCGGGAGCTTTCTTTCCTCAATCGCGGGGTGCGGATCAACCTGGAGGATGAGCGGCAGCCCCGTAAAAATGAATTTTATTATGAAGGCGGCATTCAGTCTTTTGTAACTTATTTAAACCGCAATAAGACGCCGATTCATGAGGAACCGGTTTATCTGGCCGGAGAGCGCCAGGACATCAGTATTGAGATCGCCCTGCAATATAATGACACCTATAACGAACAAATTTTTACCTATGCCAATAATATCAATACCCGGGAAGGCGGCAGCCATCTGAGCGGTTTTAAGGCCGGCCTGACCCGCAGTATCAACCAATATGCGGCTAGCAGCGATATCCCCAAGAACCTCAAAGAACATCTGAACGGCGACGATGTGCGCGAGGGTTTAACCGGGGTGATCAGTGTCAAGCTCCCCAACCCGCAGTTCGAGGGTCAGACCAAAACCAAGCTGGGTAACAGTGAGATCAAGGGGGTGATGGAAACCCTGGTCTATGAAAAGCTGTCCAGCTACCTGGAAGAAAATCCGGGGGTGGCCCGCCGCATCCTGGCCAAGGTCGTGGACGCGGCCCGGGCCCGGGAAGCGGCCCGCCGCGCCAAGGAATTGGCCCGCAAAAAAGGCGGCCTGGGAGAGTTGACCCTGCCCGGCAAATTGGCCGATTGCCAGGAACGGGATCCGGCCCTCCGGGAGCTATACATTGTGGAAGGCGACTCCGCCGGGGGCTCGGCCAAGCAGGCCCGAGATCGGCGTTTTCAGGCCATCCTGCCCCTCAAAGGCAAGATCCTGAACGTCGAAAAGGCCCGCGATGATAAGATGCTGCAGAGCCAGGAAATCCGCACCCTGATCACCGCCTTGGGGGTCGGCGTGGATAAAGAACAAGACGGTCTGGACCGCTTGCGTTACCACCGCATCATCATCATGACCGACGCCGACGTTGATGGCTCCCATATCCGCACCTTATTGCTGACCTTTTTCTATCGCCGCATGGAGGAACTGATCAAACAGGACCACCTCTACATTGCCCAACCGCCGTTATATCGTCTCACCCGGGGCAATGAAAAAATTTATCTCAAGGATGAGGCGGCCTTTCAGAGTTACCTGCTCCAGCGGGGGATCAATAAAAAGGTGTTAAAGCTCAGTTCCGGGCGGGAGATTTCCGGGCCCGACCTGATTCAATATCTGGGGCGGGTCCTGGCTTACCAGGAATCCTTCCGCAAGTTTGAAAAGCGGGGCGCCGATCGGGAAATAATCAAAAAACTCATTGACTTAGGGCTAACCGCCAAGGAGC
>JAQVHY010000133.1 GCA_028695935.1 Desulfobacca sp. | reverse complement strand
AAGCTTTGCAACCCATTGTTGGCCGATCTGACTGGCCCCGACTATGACTAACCCCGGATCACCATTAGAACCGCTAGCCCAAGAACTCCAAAACTTGGAGAGCCAGCACTTGCGGCGGCAGCTGCAAGTCATTGACCAGGTGCTGCCGGGCGGCTGGGTGCAGGTCGGCGACCGCCGGTTGCTCAACCTGTCTTCCAACGATTACCTCGGTCTGGCCCTGGATGAGCGGCTGATCAGGGCGGCTCAACAGGCCGCGGGCCGTTGGGGGACGGGCAGCACTGCCTCCCGACTGATTGTCGGCAACTATGCCCTGCATGCCGAGGTCGAAGCCCAGGTGGCGGCCCTCAAAGGCACCGACCGGGCCGCCCTGTTTAACACCGGCTATATGGCTAATCTGGGGATTATCGCCGCCCTGATGGGTCGGGGCGACGTCATCCTCTCGGACCGCCTCAATCACGCCAGTATTATTGACGGCATCCGGCTTTCCGGGGCTACCTTTTACCGCTATCCGCATCGGGACCTGAACCGCCTGGAGGATTTACTGATTAAAACCGCAGGGGTTAAAAGACGCCTGATCGTCACCGATACCGTGTTTTCGGTAGATGGCGATCTGGCCCCGCTGCGCGAGCTGGTGGCTCTGAAAAATCGTTACGGCGGCTGGTTGATGGTGGATGAGGCCCATGCTACCGGGATCTGGGGGGCGACGGGGGCGGGATTGGCTGAAGCCCTTAAAGTCGCCGATGCCATCGAGATTCACATGGGCACTTTCTCTAAGGCCCTGGGCAGCTTCGGGGCCTATGTCGCGGGCCAGGCCCCCTTAATCGAATATTTATACAATCGGGCCCGGTCGTTTATCTATTCCACTGCGTTACCGCCGCCGGTTTTGGGGGCGATTCAGGCCGCGCTGGTGATCGTCGCGCAGGAGCCGGAACGCCGCCAGCGGTTGCTGAGCCAGGCGGCCGGGTTCCGGAGCAAACTTGAGGCGGCCGGGTTTGACACCTTGAACAGCGAAACCCAGATCGTCCCGGTGTTAGTCGGGGATAATCAGCGGGCCTTAGAGTTTGCCGAGCGCTTGCGCCAGGCGGGGATCATGGCGGTGGCCATTCGCCCGCCCACGGTGCCGCCGGGCGGGGCCCGCATTCGATTTTCGCTGGTCGCCGGCCATACACCGGAAGCCCTGGAAGGAGCGGCCCAGATAATCATCCGGATCGGACAAGAACTGGGGTTAATCCCGTGACCACCCTGGTGCTGGTGCACGGTTGGGCCGCAAGCAGCCGTATCTGGGAACGGCAGCGGGAGCATTTCGGGGCTAGCCTAGAGCTACGCACCCCTGATCTGCCCGCCTGGGAGGCTGACTGGCTCGAAGATTATTTGCGGCCCTTAGCATTAGATCAGACGGTGCTGGTGGGTTGGTCGCTAGGGGGGATGCTGGCCGTGGAGGCCCTAGCCCGGCTAGCAAGCGCCGTGCGGCACCTAGTGCTGGTCGGGGTGGCCGCCAGTTTTTGCCGCCGGCCGGATTTCGCCGAAGGAGTCGCTCCCGCCCTAGTCCGAGCTAGGCGCCGTCAACTGTGGTCCGATCCGCCCCAGGTAATTCAGGAATTTGCCCAACTCTGCCTGGCACCGGGCGAACAGAATTTTGGCCAAGATTGTTTATCTCTCTGGCCCCCGTCGGGAGTTCCAGAATTTCTGGCCTCGGGCCTGGATTATCTGCTGGCCCAGGACTTGCGGCCCTATCTAGGACGTGTAACGGGAAACATCACTATAGTTCACGGCGACGCGGATCGGATTACGCCGGTGGCGCAGGCTTATTACCTTAAAGAGCAGATTCCGGGGGCGCGGTTGGAAATTTACCAAGATACCGGACACTTGCCGTTTCTGACCCGGGCAGCTAAATTCAATGCCCTATTAATGGAACTAGTCGATGAAAGTTGATAAAAACCGATTGGGCCATAATTTTGGCCGTCAGGCCTTCCAATATGATCAATATGCCCAGGTGCAGCGTTACATGGCGGAGCAATTGGTGGGGTATTTGCAGGTTCTGGAGCGCCCCCCGGCCCGCATCCTGGAAGTCGGCTGCGGCACCGGTTATCTGACGGGCTTATTGCGGCAGACCTTTCCAGACGCGCATCTGACCGCCCTGGACCTGGCCCCTGCGGCCCTGGCGCAAGCCCGGCGGCGGCTCGGCCACGATCCCCGAATCGATTGGCTGGTGGCGGATGGCGAGCAACCATTCCGGGGCCATTTTGACCTGATCACTTCAAATTCGGTGTTCCAGTGGTTTAATCAGCCGGCCGTGAGTTGTCGGCGCTATCGGGAGCATTTGCACCCCGGCGGCGGGCTGATTTTTGCTACCCTGGGACCAGGCACCTTCCAGGAGTTAGCCATCAGTCTGGAGCGCGCGGCCCGGCAACTTTCCCTTAATGGGGGCGGGGCGTTTTCCCCACCGCCGATTCCGGCCCAAGGCTTCGCCGGGAGCGTGGCGTGGCAGCAGTTTTTACTCCAGGCCGGATTTGTGGAGGTAGCGGTACATCGTCAGTTATGGGTGGAGAGTTACCCCGGAGTGCTCGCTTTTCTTAAGGCCATCCGCGCCATGGGGGCGAGCCGGCCCTGTCCGGCCGCTTTGTCCCGCCGGTTATTGACCGAGATGATTGCCAGTTATGAAACCGGTTACCGGGTAAATGGGACTATCCCCGTCACCTACGAGTTGCTTTGGGCATCGGCCCACCATGACCTTCCTTAGATTACAAAAAGTTCAAAATTCAAAATTCAAGGTTCAGAGTCACCTAAGAGTAGGATGGGCACTGCTCGCCAGCCCGACTTGCCTTCTTTTGCAGAGAGCCGAAGGCTCATAAGTGCCTGCTCCCGAGAGGGGAGTTATTAAAAGTCCTCAATTTCAAAGCCCTTTCCCTTGACATCGGTCCAGCCCCTTATTAATTTGATTTTATATTAAGCGTGTACCTTAATGGTTCAGAGATGGAGGCCGAGACTTATGAAGCAAATCCAGAAAATCTTATTCCCCGTCGATTTTAGTGAGTCCTCTGAGAAATATATCCCTTGGCTAGTAACTTTTGCCAAGCAATTTGATGCTACCGTATATCTGATTTCGGTAACGCCGGATGTCTCTGGTTTTGCCAGTTTTTATGCCCCCCATGCCAATATCAAAGGCTTCCAGGATGAGATTAAAGAGGGGGCGGCAAAGAAAATGAAGGAATTTATCGCGCGACATTTAAAAGACTTGCCCAAAGTGGAGACCAGAATGCCTACCGGGAGGGCAGAGGAAAAAATTCTTGAGGTCGCCCGGCAAGAACAGATTGATCTGATCATTATGGGCAGCCACGGTCGTAGCGGTTTGGAGCGGACGATTTTTGGCAGTGTGGCCGAAAAAGTGATCAAGAACGCTCCCTGTCCGGTTCTCACTATCCGTCCGGTTTAAATCGGTCTCTCCTAAGCGGTTAGATTTTGGCTCTTGGCTCAACCAGGGCTATTAATGTTTCGAAGCAGCGGGGCGCTAAGACCAGCGCCCTTTAATTTCCAAGTTCTTTTACTGGTAACCAAGCGCCAGGCCCACCCAGGTGAAACTGCGTTCCGCGGGTAGCTCTATTTCCCAGCGGTCCAAGGTGGCTCTCCGATGCAGTTGCCAGCCCTGGTTCAGGTAGAGGGTCAACAGCGTCTGTTCCTGGGTTTCCCGAAAACCGGAGAGGATTAACCGGCCCCAAGGGTGTGTCAGGCGTTGCAATTCCATCACCTTGGCCATATGAACGGTCCAGGGCAGGTTGGCCACGACCAGCTCGAAATGGCCCCGGAGGGCTTCGGTTGAACCTTGCAGCCAGTGCACCTGGCCAGTTAGATGATTGCGCCGGGTGTTGTCTTGGGCGACCCGCAAGGCCGGGGCCGATAGATCGACCCCCACATTAAAGGCAATGCCCAACCGGGCTCCGGCCAGGGCCAAAATTCCGCCCCCACAGCCGACATCCAGCAAAGTATCAGCTGGCTTTTCCATCAGGGCGGTAGCCAAAAGTTCCAGACACAATTGGGTGGTAGGGTGAGAGGGCGGAAAGGCCGTTCCACTGCGCAGAGTCAATACCCGGTCGCCGGGGCGGGATCGGTACGGTCGCCAGGCAGATCGGATAACCAATTGCGGAGCCAGGCGATAAAACATAAAAAGATCTCTCAATATTACAGGTAGGCGTCTCAAACCTAGGTTTTAAAATACCAGATGGGCTTCCCCTCAGGCAATATTTAATGGGTTAAATTAACACAAAATTATTCCCCTCTCCAGCCTCGCTCGGCGGTACAAAGACCTCGTTGTTACGAGTGCAAGCCAGGATGATCAGCGGCGAGTAAGCTAGTTAGCAGGTTTGGTTCCTAGTATTCCGAGAACCGTGCTGTAAGGCTAGCCAGATCTCAGTAAGCAAAAAATCACCAATCTCCCGGGTCGATCTTGACCGTCTCTAGCTTTTTAGATAAGAATATAAGCAGCTAGACGGGAATTAAACATCGATACTTACCGGCTAGTGAGGCTAACCGAGGTAGAATTGTCATTATGAGTAAATCATTACTAACCCGGGCCGGATATGAAAGACTGCGCCAGGAATTGCGGCAGTTGCGGCGGGTGGTACGTCCCCAAACCTTATCGGAAGTAATGGAAGCGGCTCAGGAGGGACGGCTGGAGAAAAATACCGAATATCTCGAGGCTCGGGCCCGCCAGATTCAGGTAGAAAACCGCATTGCGCAGTTACAACAGGTGCTGGCCAACTCGGAAGTGCTGGTAGGCAGCAATTTGACTCCGAACCGGGTGGTGTTTGATTCCCAGGTACGGATTCGCAACCTGTTTACCGGCCAGGTGCTGAGCTATCAATTGGTAGGGGAAGAAGAGGCCGATGCCCGAAACGGCCGGTTGTCGATCACCGCGCCGGTGGGCCAGGCCCTGTTAGGCTGTGCGGTTGGCGATCAGATCCGGATTCAGACCCCGGGCGGCTTAAGGGTATATCAAATATTAGAGATTCGCATGAGTAATTCATGACCAGACCGAGCCACCACCCACCTCTAACTCACCTGGAAACCCGCGGGCGTCGGCGTTTAGGTTACTGTTTGTTGTTGACCGCAGTTTTTTTGGTGGTCGAACTCATAGGTGGCATCTGGACCAATAGTCTGGCGTTGATCAGTGACGCCGGTCACATGTTTAGTGATGTCGGGGCCTTGGCCTTTAGCATGGTGGCTCTGACCTGGGCCTTGAAGCCCCCCACGCTTCAGAAGACCTATGGCTATTATCGCCTGGAAATTCTGGCTGCCCTGATTAATGGTTTGTTATTAGGAATCTTAGGAATAGTTATTATCTATAAGGCCTACTTCCGGCTGGGCCATCCGCCGCTGGTGAAGAGCGAGGTGATGCTGATTATTGCAATAGTCGGAATCCTGGTCAACTGCACCTGTGCGCTGCTCCTTTATCCGGCCCAACATAAATCGATTAACCTGCACTCGGCCTTCGTGCATGTTATTGCTGATGGTTTAGGGTCGCTGGCTGCCATCGGCGCTGGTTTGGCCATGTACTTGAAGGGCTGGTTCTGGTTTGATCCCCTGGTCAGTATTTTTATTGCTCTCTTGATCTTGCTGGGCAGTTGGCGACTGGTGCGGGAAGCCAGTGACATCCTCATGGAGGCTACCCCGCGCCATATTGATGTTGCCGAGGTCCAATCCATCCTGGAGCGAGTGCCGGGGATTTGCCAGGTCCATGACCTGCACATCTGGACCATTACCAGCGGAATCTATGCCCTCAGTATGCAAGCAGTGGTGGAAGACCGTCGCAATCGGGATGCTATGCTGCGGCAAATTAAGGATCTACTCCAAGAGAGATTTGGTCTCCAGCACACCACGATCCAGCTTGAGGGTGAAAGCAGTTATCACCGCTGCTCTTCCCCTGTAAATCATCGCCTGGTAGAATCCGACCTGGAAACAGAAATGCTGTCGCCCCTGGTGGGTTCGAAGGCCAGCCAGATTCAATCCTAAGGAGGACAAATGTCACGCACTGATTGGGAATTAAAGCCAGAGAACTTGCGCACGGTTTGTGATCCAGACTCATTAGGATTTGAAACCACGGCGGAACTGGAACCCCTGGCGGATAAGGTAGTAGCTCAATATCGCGCCCGTCATGCCCTGGAGTTTGGCCTCGGCATGAAAGACCCGGAATTCAATATCTTTGTGGTGGGTTTGCCCCGGACCGGCAAGGTCGAAATGATCAAGGCCTATGTTGATGAACTGGCCTCGAAAGAGGAAACTCCACCCGACTATGTTTACGTTTATAATTTCAAAGAGCCGGAGAAGCCCAACGCCCTGAAGCTACCGACGGGTAAGGGACGGGAATTGGAAAACGACTTAGGTGGGTTGATTTCCACTCTAAAGGTTCAGATCCCGGAGGTCTTTGAGAGCGAAAATTATACCTCGCGGCGCGAGGCCTTAGTGCGTAAATTTAACAAGGAAAGAAATGCCGTCCTCCAGGAGTTAGACAATAAGGCCGGGGCCGAGGGTTTTATTCTTAATGTCTCCCAGACCGGCTTAATGATCGTCCCTGGTAGAGATGGTAAACCCATGGCGGATGAAGAACTTAAGGCCTTAAGTGATGCCGAACGGGAGGAGTTGCGTCAGAAGTCCAATGCCCTACACGCGGAAATGACCGAGGCCTTACATAAAATCCGCAAGATGGAAAAGGAGTTCGAAGCCGAAGAAAAGCAACTGGACCAGAATATTGCGCTTTATGTCGTGGGCCATCGGATCGAGGAGTTGATCGAAAAATATCAGGGCTATCCGGAAGTGACCGAGTATTTGCGTCAGGTCGAGCAAGATATTTTAAAGAATATTGATGACTTAAAACGTCGTCCGGGTAGCACCCCGACGCCCTTTCCGATTCCCATACCCGAGCCCAGTTTTATCCAATATCAGGTGAACGTCTTCGTCGATCACTCCGCCACCCAAGGGGCGCCGGTAGTCTTAGAGAATAACCCGACCTATCCCAATCTGTTCGGCGGCATCGAGCGCCGGGCGCAGTTCGGAGCCTTGGTCACTGATTTTACCCTGATCCGCCCCGGGGCGTTGCATCGCGCCAATGGCGGTTATCTGATCATGAATTCCTTGGATCTGTTGAAATGGTATTTTTCTTACGAAGCGTTGAAACGGGCCTTAAAAAACCAGGAGATCAAGATCGAAGATCTGGGAGAGCAATTGGGCCTGATCACCACCAAGACCTTGCACCCCGAACCCATTCCCTTAAAAGTAAAGGTAATCTTAACGGGCAGCCCCTTGCTCTACCAACTGCTCTATACCTATGATGAAGACATGCATAAGCTTTTTAAGGTCAAGGCCGACTTTGATTGGGAGATGCGTCGCACCCCCGAACACCTGCAAAAATTCTCGGCCTTTTTAAGAAGTTACTGCGAAAAGGAAAATTTGCGGCCGGTCCACAAGAGCGGGGCGGCCCGCC
>JAQVHY010000023.1 GCA_028695935.1 Desulfobacca sp. | reverse complement strand
ATCTACCTGGGCGGCGGCATCGGCTACAACAGGATCGACAGCCAGGACTTCCCAAGCAACGACGACGACATCGAGGACAGCCGGGTCAGCTACAAGGGGATACGATCAATGATGGCCGGGTGATCAGCAACTTCATTGTCCAGGCCTTAACCGGCCAGGAACTGACGATCTATGGTCAGGGCTTGCAGACCCGTTCATTCTGTTATGTCTCGGATCTGGTCGAGGGCCTGGTGCGGTTAATGAATTATGACACCTTTGAAGGCCCGGTTAATCTGGGAAACCCGGAAGAATTTACCATCTTGGAGCTGGCTCAAAAGGTCTTGGAATTGACCCGCAGTAAATCTCCCCTGGTGTTTAAACCGCTGCCCCAGGACGACCCCCAGCAACGTTGCCCCAATATTAGCAAAGCCCAAGCGCAACTGGGATGGTGCCCGACCATCACCTTAACCGAGGGACTAAATGCGACGATCCCCTATTTTGCCGATAAGCTCAAACCATTGGGTTAACCATAAGTGGCCCCGGCTGCTCAGCGTCGTTCTGCTCTGCTGGTGGCTGGGGATTTGCGGCTGGGGTTGCGGCCAGCCCCAAGGGCCGCCAGAATACGGCGTGGTCCAAGAGGTCGTAGACGGCGATACCATCGACCTGGTCGATGGCCGCACCGTGCGCTATCTGGGCATTGATACCCCAGAGATGGGCCGGAACCATCAGTCCCCGGAATTTCTGGCCCAGGAAGCCAAACAATTTAATAAACAATTGGTCCAAAATCAAAAACTGCGCCTGGAATATGATCTGGAGCGTTATGACCAATATGGCCGCGTGTTGGCTTATCTATTCCTGCCCGATAAGCGTATGGTCAACGCCGAATTGATCCGCCAGGGTTTGGCTCAGGTCTATCTGTTCCCTCCCAATGTCAAGTATCGGGACTTATTGGTGGCCTGTCAGCGTCAGGCCCTGGAGGCCCGGCAGGGTCTCTGGCAACGCCCGTTAAAGGCCGATGAACCCTATTATATCGGCAATAGCCGCAGCTTTCGTTTCCATCGCCCCCACTGCCGGGGGGTCAAGAACATGGCTAAACATAACCGGATTGTTTTTGACCATCCCCGCGAGGCCTATCTCCAAGGGTATAGCCCTTGTAAAATGTGCCGCCCTTGATATGGTTTTCGGTTTTCGGTTTTCAGTTTTCTGTTAAAAATATCCAAAATTCTTGCGCGTTATCTAAGTTATCCTAAAGGGCTCGGCGTCGCGGCACACCCGTCCGCCATGTTCAATAATTCTTTTAATATAAGGGGGCAGAAATGGTAGGGTGGCAGAAAACTCGGGGCCATACCAGGAGAGCGGCGGGACGCGGCGAGCAGTCAACCGCTGCGCCACGGTGGCAGGGGAAGGCCACTCCAGGGTGTGGTCGCCAGCCAGGATAAACCCATATAGGTCGTCGAAACTGGCAATAAAGGCGGCGTAAGGAAAAACCTGCGGGAAAACCGCGCCACTAGTGCGATACAGATGCGGGATAAAATGCGGAGCGCGCTCCGCGGAACCGGATTGCACGCTGAACACCCCCAATCGGCTCAGCTTCACCTTAATAAGCTCAAACATTTCTTGAGTAAACAAATACACCGCGGGGCCGCCGGCCAGGGGATCGGTAATATCCATCAGGATGGCGTCAAAACTCTGGTCAGGCTGTTGGGCTAACCAGACCCGGGCATCTTCGTGGCGCACCTCGACCCGAGGGTCATCAAAGGCCCCGGCATGGAAGCTAGGCAGCCATTGGCGACATAGAGCGACGATTTCGGCATCCAGATCAACCATGACCACCCGGCTAACGTAATCGTGCTTCAGCACTTCCCGGAGCGTGGCCCCCTCGCCGCCTCCCAGGATGGCCACTTGCCGGGGCTGGGGATGGGCAGTCAGCGCCGGATGGACCAAGGCCTCATGGTAAATAAATTCATCCCGCTCGGCTGATTGAATTACCCCATCCAGCACCAATACCCGGCCCAAAAAGGGATTTTCCCAGATTTCATAATCCTGAAATTGGGTCCGGCCTTGGGCCAGGACCCGCGTTTTGCGGTATGCGGAGCAGTCGTCCGGAGTATCTTGGGTCAGGTACCAGTCACCATCAGGCCAGGCAGTAGTCATCGGCCATTATCCTCTTCATTAAAATTTTTTCGGGCCTAGAAATAATATGTTTATTTTACTATAGAAAACAGTAAAATGACAACTACTTTCCGACTCCGGCCAGAGATTGCTTTCCAGGCTCGATGCCGATAGAATGTCAGCTAGCGGTTCAACTGATTGAGGTGCGCATGCGGGAAGTCTGGCGAATGTGGAACTATTCCACCATGGTGGTGTTGACCGTGCTTACGGCCGGGGTCTTTGCGGCCATCCTGATCCCCTTTAAAGGCATTCCCCTGATTCCGGGTATCACCGAATTACGGCCGGCCAACGTGATACCCGTGGTATTTGGCCTCTTGTTCGGCCCGGCCGGGGCCTGGGGCGCGGCTTTCGGTAACCTGATCGGGGATTTTTTCGGCACCCTGGGAATCGGCAGCTTCTTCGGCTTTGCGGGCAACTTTCTGGCGGCCTATCTACCCTACAAGCTTTGGGGTAACCGATCTTTAGATAGTATTTCTGGACACTTACCCTGTTTTGTGGGTGGCGTTCTATTGGGCAGCCTGGCCTGCGCCCAAGTGATTGGCTTCGGCCTGGAGCTGTTTCAGCTTTTACCTTTCAGTGTCATCGGCTTAGCCATCCTGGTTAACAATTTCATCACCCCGGTTATCTTAGGACCTATATTGCTGCGCCTGCTCTACCCCCGAGTCAATCGCTGGAATCTTTTGTGGGTGGAATTGATGGACCCCGAGGATTGCACGCCGGGTCCTTTCCCCCGTTTAGGGCGCATCTTGGTGTGGGGCAGTGCTCTGGGCGGCTATTTAATCGGCTGGACGCGGGCCACCGGCTTTTGGGGGGGCGAGTTGGCCATTGGTATCTGGGTTATGCAACTGTCTCTGCCCGAGATCCTGGCTCCGTTTATTTTTTGTCTGATTTTAGGCTGTATTTTCCTATAATATAGATTTTCCATTTAAATGCAACAAACTACTAATATAACCCATTGATTAATTTAATTTTTCTTGACAGAAAACCGGAAACCGAAAACCGAAAACCGTAGAACCTCCTGCGATCCTATGTTAAAAATCCGCCAACTTTCTTTCCAATATCGTCAAGCCTCCTTTCCGACCTTACGCCATCTGGATTTTGATTTAGGGCCGGGTGAGCGTGTGGCGGTCCTGGGCCCCAGTGAATCAGGCAAATCGACCCTGGCCCTGTGTCTCAACGGACTGATTCCCCGTCTCATCAAGGGTGATTTTGAGGGTGACGTGCAGGTGGCCGGATGCTCCACCCTAACCTGTCGGCCCCGACAACTGGCCTCCCGGGTGGGAGTGTTGTTTCAGGATTTTGAATCCCAGCTATTCTGCACCCGGGTAGATCTGGAAGTCGCCTTTGGCCCGGAAAACCTGGGGTTGCCGCGGACAGAAATCCGCCGCCGGGTGCAGGCTAGTCTGAACTGTCTGGGGCTGGAGAGCTTGACCGGCCGAGATCCGGCCACCCTCTCCGGCGGTCAGAAACAACTGTTGGCCCTGGCTTCGGTGTTGGCCTTACAGCCGCAACTACTGGTACTGGATGAACCGACCAGCGACCTGGATCCCTGGCGGGTGGAAAATTTGCTAGACAGATTGCAAGACCTGCGTCGGGAGCAGAACCTGAGCCTGTTGCTGCTGGGTCAGGATCTGCGCCTGAGCGAACATTGCGACCGGCTGGTACTGTTGGATCAGGGTAGCATTGTCGCCACCGGACCCCCGGGGGACATCCTTCGTCAGATCCAGCTTTTCCAGCGCTTGGGCCTGAGTCCGAACCCGCTGGCCGCCCTGTTCTATGATCTGGGACAGCCGCAGTTGCCCTTGACGCTGGAGGAAGCCGAGGCTATGTCCCGCAAACTCGGTTGGCATAAGGTAACCACAGAGCCAGACCAGACCCGCAAACCTGCCAGGGCGCGGCCCGGACCAGAAATCCTGGCCTTGCGGGATATTAGCTTTCGATATCCGGATAGTCCGCCAGTTTTCCAAAACCTGTCGCTTAGTTTTCGACAGGGAGAGCTTGCCGCGATCTTAGGGCCCAACGGCAGTGGCAAAACCACCCTGCTCAAGCTGCTCCGGGGTCTGTTGTCGCCACAGCAGGGGGAGCTCTGGCTGGGACGGCACCCGGACCAGCCCGAACAGATGCCCCGATTAGGATTTGTCTTCCAGAATCCGGATTATCAGCTCTTTGCCGAACAGGTCTGGGAAGAGGTGGCCTTCGGCCCCCGGCAACTGGGTCTGGGGGAAGCGGAAATTCAGGCCCGGGTGGCAGCCGCCCTGCAGCAGGTGCGTCTGGCCGACCTGGCCGAAGACGATCCCTTTAGCCTCACCAAGGGCCAACGGCAGCGGCTGGCGGTGGCCTCGGTCCTGGCCCTGGCCCCCACCGTAATCATCCTGGATGAACCCACTACCGGCCTGGATCATAACGAGCAGCTAGGCATGATGAATCTGATCCGCGACCTCAACCGCCAGGGCCATACGATTATCATGGTTACCCATTCGATGTGGGCGGCGGCAGAATATTCCCAGCGTCTGATTATTCTCCAGGATGGTCGCCTGATCCTGGATGGCCCTACCCGAGAGGTGCTAGCCCAGGAAGAGGTGCTGGCCGCCTGCCATTTGGTGCCCCCGGCGGTGGTGCGTTTGGCGCGTCGGTTGGGCTTTTCCGCGCTGAGCGCCGCGGAATTTCAGGCTCACCTTTTATTATTTAGAACTCCAAAAGCCGACCGCCCTGGAAGTGCTGTCCCCCCTGGATGAATAAAACAGAGTTTACCAGTTCCGAACTGATTGATATATCTGGCAGCATGTAGTTAGACGGCTCTCCCTCCCGGATAACCGATGCAATAGATTTTTTTTAAAAAATCATTTAAAATGCAGGCCAAATGGTAGTTTTTTATTGTCAGAATATCTAGACCTGTGCTATGGATAAGCATTAATTGCCGATCTACTCCACCGACTGCCAAAAAAAAAATCTAACTGCATGAGCCACCGAGGCTTAAGTAGCCTGAAGGGGAAACAACTTTACTATAACGGGGGGTGGTAGCAGATTAACATATTAGATTAATTGATGATTTATAAGTCAAGGGGACTTACCGGGCAGGTGGGTAGCTAGTTAACCGATAACAGATTAACGGAGAGAGGGAGAAAAGGAATGACCAAAGCAGAATTAGTAGCTCGGATTGCCGGAGAGGCTCAGGTAACCAGGTCGGATGCAGAAAAAACCCTTAACGCCTTGATCCATAGCATCACCGACATCTTACAGAATCAGGGGCGGTTAACTTTGGCCGGGTTTGGTACCTTTTTGGTAAGCGAGCGTAAAGAACGAGAGGGGCGCAATCCCCAGACGGGGGAACCCATTAAGATCGCCGCCACCCGTGTGGTTAAATTCAAACCAGGCAAGGCCCTCAAAGAGTCAATCAAGTAGCGCCCGTGATGGCCTCAGTGCCAGATTTTTATCGAGCCGGTAGCAATCAGGGTGTGGCCCCAGCACAGATTATTCGCCCCTGTCCCCCGGGCAGGGGCTAATTTATGTTAAGCGTTATTTTGATTTTAACGCAGACCGCGCCACCCAGGAGGGGCCAGAGCCTACGTATCTTTACTCCCAAAATTATGGCTAAAAACTATTATCAGATTCTGGAAATACCGCCCGACGCCGGCACGGAAGAGATCAAGAAGGCCTATCGCCACCTGGCCTTAAAATACCATCCAGATAAAAACCAAGGACAGGTCTGGGCGGCCGAACAATTCAAGCTGGTCAGCGAGGCCTACGGCGTTCTCATTGATCCTCAAAAGCGGCAGCAATATGACCACCAGCGGCAAGAACCACCGCGCGGCGCTGCCAACCAGGGTGGATTCGGGTTTTCCCAAGCGGAAATCTTTAAAGATTTAATGCAGAATCAATCGGCCTGGGAAATATTCCGCGAAATGGCGGGGGAAACCAGGAGCTTCAGATTTGACGAGAATTTTTTACGGCAGATATTTGGAGCTAGCCCTCGATCCTCGGCTAATTCTGGTTATCGTTCCTCATCCGCCGGGACCGACTATTACACTAAAGCCCCATCCACCCAGGAGCACCCTCCAGGCTTTTGGAGGCGTCTGCTCTGGTCCCTCGATAGGCTCATGTCTTGGCTGGATAATAAATTTGCTCCGGCTTCAGATCGGCAAATGGGGTCATACACTAAGACCGCGGACCAGGTGGTAAACCTGAAATTATCCCGCCAGGCCGCTGCTCAGGGAACGGAAATCAAATTAACGGTTAACGATCCATCCGGTAAACGGCAGTGGCGAGTAAAAATCCCGCCTGGAACCCGTCAGGGAGACCGTCTGCGGCTGAGAGGCATGGGCAAGAGTAACGGCAAGCAGGCGGGAGACTTATACCTCAAGATTACCCTCATCGACTAGGGGAAGAGGATTCTTTGCGGCGGGCAACAGGTTTTCCAGGACCGAGATCAACAAGGATTGATCTTCCGGAAGTATGGTGCGAACATCCAGGAGCAGGCGGTGCTGTTCCAGACGGGCAATAACCGGAGGGTTGGCCTGACGGAGACGGGCCTCCAAGTGATGCGCGGCCCAATCCGGATGTTCCAAGCTTATGGCCTGACTGGGTAAGGCCAATTGTGGTAGGGCGCCGCCCCCCAGTCGGGTCAGACTAGGGCACAGGCCAACTTGCAGCCCATTAATCAAGCGGCTTCGCAGGCGGCGGATCAGGTTTTGGGCCTGGCGCTTGACCTCAGCTAAGGGTCGGGTTAACATCCACAGGGTGGGAATGGCGGCAACCGCCTGCGGTTCATCCAAATAGAGACGTAAAGTGGCTTCCAGGGCGGCCAGGGTCAGCTTATCAGGACGTAGGGCCCGGGTCAGCGGATTGCGCTTCAGTCGCCCCACGATGGCTTGATCTCCTAAAGCCAGGCCGGCTTGAGGACCGCCGAGGAGTTTATCCCCGCTGAATAACACTAGGTCCACCCCGGTCTTCATGGCCTCGGCCAGTGTTGGCTCTTTTTCCAAACCATAACGGCTCAGGTCGATACGACAGCCGCTTCCCAGGTCTTCCACCACTGGCAGGCCATGCTGATGCCCCAGGGCCACTAGGTCGGCTAAAGGCACCTCGTGGGTAAATCCCAGGATACGGTAATTGCTCATATGGACCTTGAGCAGGACGGCGGTTTCGGGGGACAGGGCGGCTTCAAAATCCCGGAGATGGGTCTTATTGGTGGTTCCCACTTCACGCAGCCGGGCGCCGCTCATGGCCATGATTTCCGGCATTCGGAAGGAGCCGCCGATCTCCACTAGCTGTCCCCGGGAGACAATTACTTCCCGTCCCTGAGCCAGGGTATTGAGGGCCAACATCACCGCGGCGGCATTATTATTAACAATCAGGGCCGCGGCGGCCCCGGTTAAATCCCGCAGCAGACCCTCCAGATGGTCATGCCGCGACCCTCGACGCCCGGCATCAAGATCGTATTCCAGATTGGAGTAGTGGCCGCCGACTTCCAGTAAGCGCTCCAGGGCCACCGCCGGCAAGGGCGACCGCCCCAGATTGGTATGAATGATGACCCCAGTGGCATTGATTACCCGACACAGCCGGGAACGCTGGGCCTGCACCAGCCTCTGTTGAATATACTGGAGCAGCTCGCTTCGGTTAAGGTCGCTGGGTAACTGATCCACCGCGCCCTGAAGCAGGTGGCGGCGTTGGGCCTCCAGGCTATCCCGAATTACTTGAGTTACCAGTTTCCGGGGAAGATGCCGCGACGATGCCTGAGACTCAAAGTATTGTAAGAGTTCATTGACCCCGGGTAGTTGCCGGAGCAAGTGACTGCGCTTGAGATCCATAACGTTTTCCTTTAATAATGAAATATGCCAGCAAAATTAGTATCTGTCAATTTCTCAACTCCAGCTAAATCCGTCAGCCCTACGGATGCCCAGAATGACTAGATAATCTTGCCGATTTTCGGTCCTGATGGTTAGAGTAGTAAAAATCTTGAAACTTATGCCGCTAAGATAGTATAAAGAAAAATATTTGAGCCTCCCCGGAGTCACAAGGATGGTTTAGCATGAAGAGGCAGATCTGGCTTTTGTGGCCAGTGCTGATATTGTTGATAGTTGGTCCGGTTTGGAGTCAGGAGTTGGACCTCTTTAAGACCGAGCAATTTGAAGGGGGACCCTGGACTATCAAGGCTGACCGGATTACCTATGATGCCGATACCCGGACCTACGATGCCCAGGGGCGGGTTGAGATTCGCCAAGGAAATCGGCGTATTACCGGCGATCAGATGCGGATCAATGAAACCACCAAAATCGCCTTGGTGGAAGGCCATGTGGTAATGGTGCTGGAGGAAGATATACTAACCGGTCGGGCCGGACATTTTAATCTGGCCACACAGTGTGGCGAAATGCGAGAGGCCCGCTTATTTTTGAAAAAAAATCATTTCCATGTGAACAGCAGCCTGATCCGTAAGACGGGTGACAACACCTATCATGCCGAACGCTGCGTAGTCACTACCTGTGATGCTGACCGGCCGGTATGGAGTTTTTATGCCCGGGAACTTGATGTCGTACTCGAAGGCTATGCTACCGGTAAATTGAGCCTGATAAAAGTAGGAGCCATTCCGGTAATGTTCCTGCCGGTAGCGGTGATTCCGGTTAAAACTACCAGGCAAAGCGGGTTTTTGATGCCACAGTATGGCCAGCATCGAGCCGGCGGCACGGTGGTGGAAATGCCATTGTTCTGGGCCATCAATAATTATCTGGATGCTACTTATTATCCGATGCTGATCAGCTCTCGGGGTTATCTCCAGGGCGGTGAATTTCGTTACGCCGCTAGTCAGAAATCCGGGGGAATCTTAAGGCTAGCCTATCTCCGGGACGGCAAGGAAGACGCTCCCACGCCACATCGTTATTGGGTCAGTGGCATGACCAACCAGGACTTGCCCGGCGACTGGCAGGTTAAAGCTACCATTGATAAGGTCAGTGATACCCGTTACTTGGAAGATTTTAACTTCGGTTATCTGGGACTAAATCATTATAACGCTAGTCTCAAGGCGAGTTATGGTAGAAATCTGGAACAAGAAGATGTCAAAACCAGGGTTTCCTCTTTACTCCTAAGCCGGAATTTTTCATTAGTTAACCTGACCGCCTTCTCGCGCTATTACCAGCGCCTGTTGAGTTCCGATCCCGAACCCTATCACAAAGTGCCATCGTTGAGTATGAATACGCTCAATATTCCATTGGGGAATTGGCCCCTGTTATTGGGGATCGATACCCTGTATACCCATTATTATCAGACTCATGGTCTGGCCGGACATCGACTCGACCTACATCCCCAATTACAGCTTCCCGTGCGCTTGTTAGGAGCCCTGGATTTGAGAACCAGATTTGGGTTGCGCGAGACGGCCTATGGTATCGATAAGCGGGGAGAATATCAGCATTTAGATGACTATTCGAGCCGTCAACTGTATGATCTAAAAATTAACCTGTCAACCTCTCTCTGTCGTGATTATGGCCATCATTCCGGGTCCACCAGTTTTTGGCGTCATGTTTTACAGCCGCAAGTTAGTTATTGGAACCTGCCCAATTATACCATTGACCGGTATCCCCCCTTTGATCCGATTGATCTGGGCTGGCGAGATCAGACTGACCGTAATTTGCCGATTCTGGAGGGTGATGAACCATTGGGAGGGGTTAATGCCGTAACCTATTCGCTCAGCAATAGTTTCTTCCGGCGTTCGGTTAATTCCCAGGGGCAGGCTCAGGTCCGGGAGATTTTTTGGCTGCGCTTTAGCCATGGTTGCTTCTTTAACTCGGCCCATTATGGACTGGACGGTACCCTTCAGCCGCATCATCGGTTTTCTGATATATTAACTGAATTTGAGTGGCACCCCTGGAACAAGCTTGGATTAGGACTGGATCTGGGAACCTCTCCTTATAAAGAAGGACTGAATCGGGTTGATCTTAGGATGACCTACCATGATCAGCAGCGACAAAACTATTTAAGTGTTGATTATCTTTATTTAAAAGGTTATGCTCAACAGATCAACACCGTGGCCTATCTCAATCTTTTCAGGTCTTTTAAAACTTGGATTACTCATCAACACACCTTTGTTTCCGAGGACCGCTTGGAAACCAGGTACGGAGTGATCTTCCAACGGCAGTGTTGGGGCTTTAGCCTTAACTATGCTGATCGTCCTGACGATAAACGGGTAGGATTTACCATTTTTATCCCCGGTTGGGGAGAGAAAATGATGGGTGCTCCCGTGCAACCCTGAGACAAGATACCCTTTGGGGCTTAACCAGATGACCTTCACTAGCCCTAATTGTGTAGAATTATCATACAAATAAGATTTTGAGGTGAAAGATGAGGATAGCCGTTATTGGCACCGGATACGTCGGTCTGGTTACCGGGGCCTGTTTTGCGGAAATGGGCAACGATGTCATCTGTGTGGACATTGACCAGACCAAGATTGACTTACTCCAGCAAGGTCAGATTCCCATTTATGAGCCGGGTCTGGAAGAGATGGTGCGCCGCAACTGCCAGGAGCAACGTCTTTATTTTACTACTGATATGCCTCAGGCCGTGGAGAAGAGCCTGTTCTGCTTTATCGCCGTCGGCACCCCCCAGGATAAGGATGGTTCCGCGGATCTCTCCTTTGTGTTGGAAGTGGCGCGCGATATCGGCCGATATCTTAACGGCTACAAGGTGATCGTCGAAAAATCAACCGTGCCCGTGGGCACCGCCCTTAAAGTTCAACAAGTAATCAAGGAAGAGCTCAGCAAGCGGGGTGCCGAACATGAGTTTGATGTGGTCTCTAATCCGGAATTTTTGAAAGAGGGCACTGCCATCGATGACTTCATGAAACCGGATCGCATTGTCGTAGGCTGCGATAACGTTCGGACCGCCGAGCTGATGAAGGAACTTTATGCGCCTTTTGTCCGCACTACCCCCCGTTTTATATTAATGGACGTGGTGTCCGCCGAACTGACCAAGTACGCCGCCAATGCCTTCTTGGCCACCAGAATCTCTTTTATCAATGAGATGGCCAATATTTGCGAGAGAGTAGGGGCCAATGTTTACCATATTCGCCAAGGTATCGGCTCTGATCAGCGTATCGGCAACCAATTTCTGTTCCCGGGGTTAGGTTATGGGGGCTCTTGTTTTCCCAAAGATATGCAGGCCCTGATCAAAACCGCCAAAAATCACCATTACCAGCCCCGGATTTTGGAGGCCGTCGAAGCCGTTAACCTAGACCAGCGTCGGATTTTCATTGAGCAGGTATTGGATTACTTCCAAGGGGACCTCAAAGGGAAGACCCTGGCCTGCTGGGGACTGTCGTTTAAACCCCTGACTGATGATATGCGCGAGGCCCCGTCCTTGACCGTCATCTCCCGCCTGATCGAGCACCAGACGCACATTCAGGCGTACGACCCCAAGGCCATGCCGTTTGCCAAACAAATCTTGGGCGAAAATCAGGCGGTCTCCTTTGCGGGATCGGCCTACGACGCCCTAAACGGTGTAGATGGCCTATTAATTGTCACAGAATGGACGATGTTTCGCGAACCCGATTTTGAGCGTATGAAAGGCCTGATGAGGTCTCCGGTGATTTTCGATGGCCGTAATCTCTACGACCCGGACAAGATGCGCAAGCTGGGCTTCACTTATTTTAGTGTCGGCCGAGAAAAGGTGTTGCCCTGAAATCCCTTCCGGGCGGCGGTGATATAATTACTTAAGCCGATGACTGGGTTCGAGAGGTTGGACAATTCCTTGCCGGCCATGGAGCGCTTGCGCCAGCTAGACCTACGCGAGCTGTCATCCCTGACCGTGCTGGTCGCCGGAGACTTCATGCTCGACGAATACCTCTGGGGCGAGGTCGAGAGAATCTCTCCGGAAGCGCCGGTCATGGTGGTCAACGTCGAGCACGAAACCCGCGTATTGGGCGGAGCCGGCAATGTGGTCAATAATCTCGTGGGCCTGGGAGCCCAAGTGCGGGTCTTGGGCCTGGTGGGAAATGATCAAGCTGCGGTTTATCTGCGGGAAGAGCTTAAGCGGCTGGGAGTTGATGATAGGGGGCTGATCATTGACCCGGAGCGGCAGACTACCCGCAAAACTCGGGTGATCGGCAGTAATCAACAGATCGTCCGGTTAGATCGCGAAGACCGGCAGGGGGCTAGACCGGATTTGGAACAGGCTAGCCTCCAACACCTAAATGATTGTCTGCCTGGTCTGGATGCCATAATTATCTCCGATTACGGCAAGGGCATGCTGACCCCTACCCTCATAAGAAGCTTGATAGAGACCGGCCGTAAACAGGGACTGCCGGTGGTGGTGGACCCCAAAGGTAATGATTTCTCCCGCTACCGTCGGGCCACCATCATCACCCCCAACCGCAAGGAAGCGGAAGCCGCGGTCGGTTTTGCTCTGAGTCGCCCCGATGATCTTATCCGGGCCGGCCACCACCTGTGTCAAGACCTTGAAACAGAAGCTATTTTAATCACCCAGGGGCCAGCCGGGATGACCCTGTTTCGCCCGCCCGCCCCCGCTTTGCACATCCCGGCCCAGACCCGGGAGGTCTTCGATGTCTCAGGGGCCGGAGATACCGTGGTGGCAGTGGTCAGCCTGGGGCTGGCGCGGTGGCGGGACCCAGTGCTGGCCGCCACCCTGGCCAATATTGCCGCCGGCGTGGTAGTGGGTAAGGTGGGAACCGCGCCCATTTATCGGCCCGAATTGGAGGAAGAATTACAGGCCCGCGGCGAACGCAGCTATGAGAAGATCGTCAGCCTGGCCGAGTTGCGGCTTTTGGTGCCTCGACTACAAGCCCAGGGCAAACGGGTGGTCTTCACTAATGGCTGCTTTGATCTGTTACACTGGGGGCATATTAAATTTTTGGAGGAGTCCCGCCGTCAAGGTGATCTACTGATCGTAGCCGTCGATTCTGATGCCTCGGTGCAGCGGGTCAAAGGCGAGGGCCGCCCGGTGATTGGCGAACAGCAACGTTTGCGGATGTTGGCGGCCTTTAAAGCGGTGGATTACGTAACCTTATTTGCCTCCGAGCAGTTGCCGGAAATTTTATCGGCGCTGCAGCCGGAAATCTTGACCAAGGGCAGCAACTACCCCGAGACCGAAGTGGCCGGCCATGACCTGGTGCGCGGTTACGGCGGGCAGGTAGTCCTGATTCCCATCACCGATGCCATTTCTATCCGTGGTCTGATCCGCCAGATCAAGGAAGGCAATACCTGATAATGGCTGCTCGGGCTGTACGGGCGAGAGTTTTTTAGGAATTTGATGATGAGCTATTTACAACGTTGTAAAAGAATCACTACCGGGCTCTCCGTGCTCGGCATGTTAATCCTCATGAACGCCCCAGTCCAGGCCATTAACGGCACCGCGGTGGGACTGCAACAGGATTTTATCCGGGTGGTAGAACGCATCATGCCGTCGATTATCAGTCTCCGTTGTACCAAGGTGGTGACCGTGACCCCTTTCCGGGGATTGAGTAAAGATTTTTTTCGCGGCACCCCGTTCGAAGGTTTTTTTCGGGAATACACCCCGCCACCTGCCTACCGGCAGCAGCGCATAGGCCAGGGGTCAGGCCTGATTGTCGATCGCCGCGGTTACGTCCTCACCAATTATCATGTGGTTTCTGGTGCGCATGGAATCACGGTGCGCCTCAATGATGGACGCCAGGTTATCGGTAAGGTGATTGGGGGAGATCAAAAGTCCGATCTGGCCCTGATCAAGATTCCGGACTCCGACCTGCAGCCGGCCCCCTTAGGAGATTCGGACCAGATTAAGGTGGGTCAGTGGGCCATTGCCATCGGCAGCCCCTTTGGCCTGGAACACACGGTGACGGTCGGGGTCATCAGCGCCACCGGCCGCCGCGGCCTGGGACGCCGAGTCTTAGGGAACTTTATCCAAACCGATGCCTCGATCAACCCGGGCAACAGCGGCGGCCCCTTGCTGAATATCAACGGCCAGGTGATCGGCATCAATGCCATGATTGTCGCCCCCGGCCAGGGTATCGGCTTTGCCATCCCCATCAATCTGGCCAAAGAAAGCATGGCCCAGTGGATCAAATGAAGGGGCCAGGACATGTCGGATCATACTGGCCAGGCCCAATTAAAAGCCAATTTTGCCAGGGTTAAGGAGATCATCGGCGACCAGGAAATGTTAGAGCGGGTGCCGCCGGAGGTGCTGGAATTCTCTCCCGCCCATCTGGAAGACCTGGTTAAATTCGCCTATTTCGGCGGGTTTATCGATATGGGCGATGTTCGTCGGCTGCTCCTCTTGGAACGCCGCCAACTCCAACAACGACTCATGGCTTGGTATGAGGAAGTGCGCGAAAAAGGTTGCTGGTTGTGTTAAGCAAATTTATAGTTTAAATCCGGCAAGGTCAGGGCGAGCCGCCGGGGCGCCTCTACAACCGCCAAACAGATTTAGGGCCCTGATTAGTAACTGCTAGGCGCCATGTTTTTCTGACCATCCCTTACATTCTAACTCGGCAAAGATTACATATGACCTCAAGAAAAAAACCGCTTCAACCCCAGCTAGCCGAACCCCAGCAAGTGCTGCAGGTCTTCCGTAGCGCCAAGCGTCCTCTATTATTAAAGGAATTAGCCAAGTTAATGGCGGTTCCGCCCTCAGCCAGCCGAACACTCAAGAGATTAGTGCAAGAACTGGTAAAGGCGGGGAAATTGGTCCGGCTGGAAGGGAGACGCTATGGTCTGACCGCGGGTATGAATCTAGTCGCCGGGCAACTCTCCGTACATCCCGAGGGCTATGGTTTTGTCACTTCCGAAACCGGTGGCACCGATGTCTTCATTAATCCGGCCAACCTTAAGGAAGCCCTGCACGGCGATCGGGTGATTGCCCGGGTGGAGCACGTCGGTCGTCGCGGCCGCCGGGAGGGACGGATTATCCGTATCCTGGAACGGCGGCTGAAAAAGGTCGTGGGCCTGTTGTCCCAGGCCCCGGATGTTTATTACGTTACTCCCGAAGACGAACATCTGCTCTTTGATCTGATCATTCCGCCGGAGTATTTGCACAACGCTCAGGTAGGGCAGATGGTGGTGGCCGAGATCACCCGTTTTCCCACGGCCCGGTTAAACCCGCTGGGAAAAATTCTGGAAGTCCTGGGTGATCCCGAAGACCCCCTGGTGCAGGTCAAGTGCGTGATCCACAAATATGATCTGCCCCGCCGGTTTCCTACCCGGGTGCTGCGGGAGGCCCGACAAGTGCCCAAAGAAGTCCTGGCCGCGGGCCAGGCCGGGCGTCTGGATCTGCGAGAGCTGCCAATGGTCACTATTGATGGCGAACAGGCGCGCGACTTTGACGACGGGGTAGCGGTAGTTAAAAAGGCGGATGGTTCCTTTACCCTCTACGTGGCGATTGCCGATGTCAGCTACTACGTCACCCCGGGCTCCGCCCTGGATGCCGAGGCCTATCAGCGGGGTACCAGTGTTTATTTTCCCCACCTGGTGCTGCCCATGCTGCCGGAAGCGCTGTCTAACGGCATCTGCAGTCTGAACCCCGGCGTCGAGCGCCTGGCGGTGACGGTGATCCTCGACTTTGACGCTCAGGGCCGCATAGTGGGTAACCGCTTTGCCCGGAGCCTGGTTAAAAGCCAGGCGCGTCTGACCTATACCCAGGTCCAGCATATCATAGAGAGTGATAAGTTAACTGCCTCGTCAGTTAGCCCTTCCTTAGCGGCCATGCTGATTGACATGGCAAAACTTTGTGAGTTGCTACAAGAGCAGCGGCGAAAGCGGGGCAGTCTGTTGCTCAGTATTCCCGAAGCCGAGGTCCAATTGGATGGGCAGGGGGTACCCACTAACATCCGCCGGATCGACCATTTGCTAGCACATCAGATCATCGAAGAGTTCATGATTGCCGCCAATGAGGCGGTAGCGCGTTTTTTAGGCGAACTGGCTATTTTTCGCGTCCACGATGTGCCGGACCCGGACAAAATGTTGGCCTTCCGACGTTTGGTCCAGCGCCTGGGTTACCGGCTGCCGCCCGAAGCCGACCATAACCCGGTAATCCTGAGGGAATTCTTCGACCAAATTCAGAATACTCCCATAGCCTATATGGTGCAGATCATGCTGTTGCGCTCCTTGAAACAGGCGCGTTATGCGGCCTACAATGTCGGTCACTATGGGCTGGCATCACCGATTTACACCCATTTTACCTCGCCGATCCGACGCTATCCTGATCTCCTGGTCCACCGCCTGCTGTTAGATCGCCTTGATCAGCAGGGGCCGCCAGAGGAACTGGATGAAGAGGAGTTGGAAGTTAAGGCCCGGTTTTTGTCGGGCCGGGAACGCCTAGCCATTGACGCGGAACGGGAGATGTTGGCCCGCCTCCAGGTCCGCTGTCTGGCCGAACATGTCGGCGAAGTCTTTCATGGAACCATCGCCGGGGTCAATGCCTTCGGATTTTTTGTCTCCCTGGACGAGATCTTTGCCGAAGGTCTGGTCCGATTGGTGGACTTGCCGGATGACTATTATAATTTTCAGGAAAGTCGCCTGCGTCTGATCGGCCGTCGTCAGGGCCGCGTCTTCCAGGTCGGGGACCGGGTTGTGGTCCAGGTCGCCCGGGTAGATCTGCGCCGTCGCCACATCAACCTGGTGTTGCCCACCGAGGAAAAGAATAATGTTGACGACCGTAAGTGCCGATAAAAATAAATGAGGTCTGTTCGCCGGATGGCTTTCCGACTTTAACGACATGAATAAGTTGTGACCAATGCCGCCCAAGCACTTTAACAAACAGTTCTATTCACCAACCCGGACAGCAGCTTCAATTTTCTAGATCGGAAAGGTTTAAAGGCTGGTCATGAGGAGTATCTTCGACTCTCGGCTTAAAATCAGCCAGGTAATCCGTTCTCTCAATGAGGATGAGGAAGACTTACTGCCCTTGCGGGTGGCAAATCTGTTACCGGGACAGAAAGTCGGTTTCAACGTTTATCTGAAGGTCAAGAATTCAACCGCTAAACGTATGGAATTTGTCATCTGCTGCCCTCAGGGAGAGATCTTCCAACCACGTTGGCTCGAAACATTAAAGGAAAAAAGTATTCCCTGGGTTTATATCAATAGCGCTGACCTACCCCTGGTCTTAAGCTACCTGCAACACAATTTATCCCAATTATTAGATGACAATCAACTTTCCTCGCATGAAAAGGCCGTTCTGGTTTATGACGCCACGCTCCTCTGGACTCGCCATTTTTTTACTTGTGAAAAAGAACGGATGGGTAAGCAGATTATCCAGGGAACAGAATTAGTTGAGGGTTTGTTCAAATGTATCCAGAATAAAAAATTCCATTACGATTTGATATTACAACTCTGCAATCATGGCCAACCACTTTATACCCACTCGATTAATACCTGCCTAATTGGCTTGGGGTTTACTAGATATCTAGGCTGGCCGGAGGCCAGAATAAAGGCCTTTGGGCTTGGGGCCTTGCTCCACGATATCGGCATGACCAAGATTCCTCCCGAGGTATTGTATAAGTCTGGTCCGCTCTTGGACGAGGAGTGGCGCCAAGTGCAGCACCATCCCGCTGATGGGTTCAATATGTTAAAAACTTTTACAAATTTATGCTATGATGCCTTGCTTATGGTGCACCAACACCATGAACAAGGTGATGGCGGCGGGTATCCCGATGGGCTAAAACTGGTATCGATTCATCCCTGGGCCCGGATACTGCGAATTATTGACAGTTATGAGGCCCTGACTGCGAGGCGCAATTGGCGACCCCCGTTGCCGCCATTTGAAGCCTTGTCGGTCATGCGCAACCAGTGTGACCAGAGTGGGGTTTATCACCCAAATTTACTAACTTTTTTCATAAAATTTTTAGCAGGTTAGATAGTAGTCCACTGCAGCTCCATCAAGCTTCCTCTACCGCGACCAGTAAACCCGCACGAACTTATCCATATGCGACCAGCGAAAATCGAGTTCGCCCTTATAGGCCCGATATACCGCCCGTCCTAAACGTTGGGCCAATTTATCCGTAGTGGTTTCCACTACTAGCCGCTCCTCCCCCTCGGGCCGCATCTCTATTACCCGGTCCGCCGGACTTTTGGCCGCCACCCGCTCGGCTTCGCGGTTCAACAGGGTGACGACCTCCTCCCGGTGCTGGCGGAAAAACTCCCCTTCCAGGGTCAGGACACCCTCAAAATAGTGCTCCTGAACCTTTTTACAGGCGGGGCAGATTACCCGGTTGGTGGTCTCCTTGCCAATCTGCTTCCGATATAGCTCCTCATCAAAAAACCAGCGTTTATTCTGATAGATGGCCTTACAATTGGTGCAGATCGCCATTTCGTGGCGGCCGCCCCAGGGCAGATAGGGATCATCGACCTTACCGAATTTTTTGCCTTTTTCGCCACTCCATTTTCTTTCCTTATATTTCTGCATCACTTGCCTCTTGCGCGTTTGACCTGTTGCCAGCCGGTCCCCGCATTAGTAAATTTATGAATATTCCCTGATTAATAAGATAAATTCAAATGCCGAGATCTCAAGGTTAAATCCATCTCAGGGCGGGAGGCTTAAAAATCATAATTAAACAAAACATCCCCTCCCGAGCGGTTCTGACTCTGTTGGGCCTCCAGGCTGAGGTAGCGGTTGACCCGGTAGTTCAGACGCACCTGGGTAGGATCCTTCTGATTGGCGGGGTTGGACTTGCGTTCAAAGGTGACGGTCAGACCCTTGGTAAGAGGTTTGACCACCCCCAGAGTTCCTTTACCGGTTTTCAAGCTGACATTGCCTAAGACCGGGAAATCCTTGCCCAGAAAGTCTTGAATCTTTTGGGCGGTAATACCTCCTAAAACCCCCACCGCCTGCTGGCTGACATTGAATTCCTCCTGGCTCAGGTTTCCGGTGGGGCGGCCAAAAAGCAGATAGGACAGAATATCATTGGGAGGCATGGAAGGCTCACTGGATATGTCAATCTTGGGATTATTCAGCGGCCCGGAGGCATTTACCGTAAAAATCGCATCGGTCATCTCGTGAGTAGCTTGGGCTTCTAAATATGGTTCTTGGTGGGGGACTCCCGGGAAATCTACGATTCCCTTGGTAATTTTGAACTGGCGATCATATACGTCAATATTGCCCTCCAAGGTGCGGACGGTCCCGCCGATCTGGATCGCGTGGCGCGGCAGTTTACTAAGGTGGAGATGCAGGGCAAGCTCCACTTTGGCAAGTTTATCAATGATCCAGATGTCTTCCGGACCATCAACCCTGAGGTCGATCTTCATAGTGTCCATCAGGCCTGGGGTCGCGGTAGCTTCGGTCTCGGTTTCTTGCTGCCGCACCATAACAATATCTTTATGCCGGCTGGCGGCGGAGCCGGATTGAATTAAATCGGTGCCCAGAGAAGCCCGCGGAATGGTCACCTGCCCCTGGAGCACTAAAGCGGACCAGGGGCCGTTCAGGGTGATATCGCCCGTGGTATAAGCCTCCGAACCGGAGCGCCCCAAGGCCTTAAGATTATCGAATTGAGCCCGAGCCTTGATATGTTCCGGGGTAAAACCCGCCAGTTCAACGTCTGCGTTCAGTCTGGCGGTCCCCGCGCTCTCCAGGGTAAGTTGCGGCAGACTTATTTTCTGGTTTTGTATCCGTATCACTCCAGGGAGCAACTTATAGGGCAGACCAGCTTGCCGCAGCGTTAGCTGCCCCTCACCCCAGCGAATCTCGCCGGACATCCGGGGCTGGTCCATGGTTCCCTGTAATTCCGCCCAGAGGTCCAGGGAACCCTCGGCTTTTTCCAGTTCTTCACTGAAAGCCGTCAACATGGCCAGGTTGGCTCGATCCCCCCGGAGGCGGAAATATAGACCCTCGTCCCGTTGAGCAAGCTGAAAGGGCATAATGGCAAGCCGCAGAGGAATGCGACCTTCCCAACTAAAACGGGCCTGGGAAGCACTTTCTTGCAGATTGCCATTAAACTGGAAGAGGGTTGGGCGATAGCTTAAGCTGGTGGTCAGGGATTGGAAAGAAAGATGTTTCCAGCCGCCCGCGACCAGGCTTATCTGTCCGTCAATTTCCGGCTGGTCGGACCGGCCGGATAAGGCTATCTGGACGTTAAGCTTCCCGCGTAAATCCTTTATTTTGGCTAATTTGACCGGTAAATCTTTGGTTTCCAGGCGGGCGGCAATTTGTTGACCTTGAAGCCGGGCTTGAATCGTTACCCGACCTTCATCAATCTGGAAGGTGGCGGGCTCCAGCTCCAGACCGGGGGAGAACCGGGCCTGCACCGGTCCCAGACTCTGGGCCGAAACGTCGAACAGGCGAAAACGGGCCTGCTGCAAAACCAGGGATAGCGGCCGGGCACTTAAATCCAGGCTACCGCGCAGTTCCGCCTGCGGGCCATCAGGGGAGGTGGCTTGGAGGTTAAAATTCCAGTTTGAGGTTCTGCCCTGGCCTTGGAAGCTGGCCTGGTGAAAAAGTCCGGCCGGGGTATTCAGGTTTTGGGCCTTAAGGTCCACCTGTCCCGAGTCCGGGGGCAGGCCCTGGCCCTGAACCTTGAGGAACAGGGATTTCACCGCCAACTTTTCCCAGGACAGGGCTTGACCCCGGACCTGCAAGGTGTATTGGGGAGCTTGAGTGCGGCCCTGGAGCGAGCCTTCCCAGGACAGGGAGCCACCTAATGCCGCGGGCACCGGCCAGTTGCCGCCAGGGTGCGATCTGCCCTGGTGGGTAAAATTCAACCGGTCTCCTTCCAGGGTGCCCTGGAGTTCCGCTTGCAAATTCCCCAGATGTAAGCGGAGTTGAGAAATATTCAGCCTGGGACTTTCATAAGCCAGGCGTCCGCGTAACTCTTTTAAAGGATGCTCTCCCAGACGCCCGGTGACCTCCAATTCGGCAGAGGCTGCGGCACGGCTCCAAGACGACAGGTCCGGCACCTGAAAGCTACCGGTAAGTTTACCGTTAAACCGGCTACCCGACGGCACCCCTAACCCTATGAGATCAGGTTGAAAATCCTTAACCTGGAGCTTGATCTTGCCCTTGGGGGCCGCCAGCAAGGAGCCCTCGGCGTTAATGGTTAAACCGCCGAAATTGCCCTGGACAAGGCTCTCCAGGTTTTGTTGCCGGGCATTGCCTTTAAATGCGACTTCAATCGGCTTGAGTTCCGCCGAACCATATTTAAAGGAATTGACCTGGAGCCGCCAATCAAATTGCGGCGGTGGCCAGGCCAGACCGGTCCCTTTCAGGTGGAGCCGGATGGTAAGCGGCGTAGCCTGTTTATATTGCGCAGCCCGCGCCTGGTCCAGGGCCGCCAGCATCTCCGGGGTCAGTCCTTCCAGACTGAGGGTTAGATCATAGCTCTGCTTCTCAGCTTTCTGGCTCAACAGGCCGCTTAGGTTATAGGCGGCCTGGTGAATCTGGCCTCCTAAGCTGAGTTGCAGTCGGGCGGGCGTGCCTTGCAACTGCAATTTTCCTCTCGGTTCCCAACCCGTCGGCCATTGAGCCCAAAATTGTTTGATCAGAGCATCCGGCAGGGGGCCGATCTCGCCACCCAGTTGGATCTCCCCGGCCTTCTCAACCAAGGCGACCTGTCCGGCCAGGTTGAGCAGGGACTGCTCTTGAGATTCCACTACCAAGGAAGGGAGTCTGAGAAGCTCCGGGCTGAGCGTCAGACGACTGGCCAGCCGGTAGCGCCCCCAGGGAGTGGTTACGGCTAGCTTAGCCCTTTCCACCTCGAGGATTTGCTCAGGCTTAAGGGGATGGAGCAGTTGGAAGGCCAGATCGACATCCAGGTCCTGATAGGACTTGCGGTCCCCGGCCTGGATAAGGGTGATTTCGCCGTCCTGGATCAGAATTTGGGAAAAACTCAAAGCCCGGAGGGGCAAGGACACCGGCTCCGAGGGGCCTTCGGAAGGCCGCAGAATCTGACTGACATTCCACTGACCCTGCTGATCTTGCTCAAGGGTAAGGCGCGGTTTATAAAGGGCCAATCGGCCGATCACCGGCTGCAGCCTCAGGAGCGAAGTAAAGGAGAGGCGGATTTCCAGACTGCGCGCCTGCAGGACTTCCCCCTGGGGACTGGTAAGCACAATATCATTAAAAAAATATCCCGTAAACGGATTACCCTCGATTTCCTGAACGGTTAATGCGCCCTGCATCTGACCTTGGGCCACAGTTACGATATATCGTCCCGCCCAGGCCCAGAACATATCGGACCTTAAGATCATCCAGGTTGCGAAGCTGATGATTAATAAGATCACCACCAGGGTGAACAAAAATTTGCGAAGCCGAGGATAACTAGTCATAGCTTTTATAAAATTACCATATTAAGTGATTATCACCAATGCTGAATTTAAGGCTCAGGACCCTGTTTGTATCAGTTTTCCACCCCCTGTTCATTAACCCTGGCCAGCTGGAACGGCTTTAAAAGGCCTGTCCAATGGTAAAATGAATACGATAATCATCCTTGCCGCGATCGATAGGATTGAGGGGGAAACCGATATCGATTCCGACCGGGCCGATAGGACTGCTATAGCGTAGGCCAAAACCCGCCGAGTACTTCAACTGGCCAATATCCAGATCTTCGACTAAGGGATAAACGTTCCCGAAATCCAGGAAAGCTACGGCGCGAAATTCCTTATAAAGGGGAACTCGGGCTTCCAGACTGCCTTCCAACAAGGCGTTGCCGCCCAGCGGATTGCCCGCCGCGTCCCGGGGCCCTAAATAGTCCAGACGATAACCCCGCACACTATTATAGCCGCCGCAGAAAAAACGCCGATACAGGGGGATTTCGTCAGTAGATTGAATAGGTTCAATGAGGCCTAACTTGATACGGGCCGCCAAGATAAATTTTTTGCCGCCAATGCCCTGATAGCGGCGGGCTTCCAGCACCGTCGAACCAAACTGCAGATTCGAGCCTAAAAAGTTAGAGGCCAGTTCTCCCTCTCCGATGAATAATCCTCCCTGGGTGGGATCGACGCTATTATCGGTGGTATCTTGATGCAGGCCCAAAATTGCCGAAGAGATCCGGAAAAGTTCATCAGATTCAGGTTCCTTTAAAATCGCTTTGGTTTCGGGATGGATGTCATAATAGCGCGTGAAGATAAGATTATGGCCAAAATGCAGGCGAAAATCCCAGGGCAGTTTCCGCTCCAGGCGGCTTTGAGTGTAATAGGTCCGGTTGGTAAAAGCCGGCAAATCTTCACGGATCCAGCCTCCCTGAATAGCCAGATCGAAAAAACTGGCCCACAGTTGGGGATTCTTGAAGATGGCTTCGACTTTGGACTCGATATTGGAATACTTGGATTCCAGATCCAGTATTCGCCCCCCACCTCCGAGATTCCGGGTGCGCAGGGCTAAACGCGCCCGCAATTCTTCCTCATCCCCATATCCTAAACCCACCTTAATTGATCTTTTTTTCTTCTCCTTGACCTTGACCGAAATCGGAATATGGCGTTCGGTCTCCGGCACTTCTTCGGGAGTAAGCGCTACGCTCTCAAACAGATCCAGCCTGTAAAGGTTTCTCTGACTGTTATAGATTTCCGCAAAATTGAAAATCTCCCCCTTCTTAAAGGTTAATTTCCTGAGAATTATATATTCTGGAGTTTGTTGCTCTCCTTCGACACTGATTTCCCCAAAATAGGATAAAGGGCCGGGGGCAACTTCCACCCGGATTTTAGCGGTATTCTTGACATCGTCCAAATAGATCTTGCCTTCGACCGTGCCCCGGGGATAGCCATGCTCCAAGAGATAGTTGAGATACAAGCGCTTGAGTTCTTCATAGTTGCTTTCCAGGAACCGCTCCCCCGGTTTTAAAGGCCATTGGTCCTGGAGTTTGGAAAGCTCCACCGCCAGAAACGTGTCGGTTATCTCAATATCCACGTCGGTTACTTTTACCCAGGGACCCTCGTTGATATTGATCACGACCTCCACCCGTCCCTTATCATCTTCGTGTATTTTTGGGGTAAATTGGGCATGATAAAAACCTTGTTGCTGATAAAAAGCCTGTAAACGTTCGACATCTCTTTCCAGGTCCTTGGGCCTGAAGGGGGGCAGTTTTTTCCAGGGCCAGGGGGATGGCAGGGTTAAGGTGAGTTCTTCTTTAATCTTTTTGGTAGGAATAATCTGGTTGCCGGTAATTTTCAGGGAGCGCAGCTTCAGAGGGGGAGCCTCGATTTCAACCTGAGTCAAGCCCGGGCTTACTCCATAGATTAATATTGCTAACGCCAGGAACAGAAATTTAATTTGCCCTGAAACCCGTTTCAAATTCCCCATATATAAAATTATTCACCTGAATTTTTGGTTAAAACTATAAAGCCTCCCCTTCATTATGAGCTAGCAGGCGCAAGAGAAAATGAAGTGAGAACCCCGAGAGACTTCCAGTGGTAGACATGAGCCAGCCCATGGGCTAAGAGCCCCGTTCCCTGAGCTTGACCCTTTTCTGGCTAACCTGACCTGCCACCAGGTCTGAGACCTGGCCCAGATTGGCATAAGCCGGGTTACATAAAATACGTGGACTCGGAAAGAGGATAAGTCGGGCCATCAACCTCCCAAAGTCACCGGCCGGTTTATCTCCCCACCGTTCAAGATATCCTTTTTCAACCTTAAAAATTATTTTACATCGAATTAAAGATAATCGCCATGCTAAATCAATGGACACCCCCAAAACCATGAATTAACCGGGTTGGTCCTGGCAAGAATCCTGGCTCTCCCCAGATTGAGATCGTTGGTTGGTTAGTGTATATCGGTTAGTGTATAGTTTTATTGATTACTAAGATGCGATCAGCTGCCAGCCAGAGCCTGAAATATCTCATCAAGGCACATTTTTCCGGATTTATCCCCTCTGCTGTCCGAGATGAATTAATCAACTAGCCTGAAGAGATGAATACTACTTAGGCATAACCGCAAAATCGCAGCTTTTCAGGGGATGCTTTGATAAGTGACTAGTTTGACAAATAGTAGCTATCCTCTTGTTGCTCAAGCCGGAAAAAGATTCTTTTTCGACAGAGCCTGTGCTAATATAGCTTTGGGGAGACTATCAGGCTACCAAAAGCGGCCTGAGCGCCTGGCCTTAAGGTAATCGAAGGGGTTATGATGCCGATCCGCCTAAAATGGCGTGATTCAAAATATTGTTAAGCTGTCGGATCCATCGGTAAATCTAAGCTATTTGAACATATCACAAAGAAGCGGATAAGGAGTTAACTATGGGCAAAGCAACAGATGCGGAACTGAATACTTTTATTGCAGAATGGCAAGAAACGCCCGAAAGAAACAAGGAGTTGTTTCTGCATTTCAAGGAATACCTGGGCCAAAAAGCAGGGGTCACCCTTGAATTCATCCCCCGGCCCGGCCTCACCTATTCTCTCCGGGCGGTTCATGCCGCTCAGAAAAAAAGGGGGCTGTTTGTCATGGTCGATGTCATTGAAGATACCCCGCGCTGGCTTTCCGTATGCTTTTACGGTGAAATGATAACCGACCCCGAAGAAAAAGGCGCGTTTGTGCCTGAAGGTCTGCTCGGTGAAGATGCCGTGTGTTTTGATATTGACGAGTGGGATGACGAACTTATCAGATACGTGAAAACCCGTCTGGATGAAGCCTGGCAAAGCGCTTCGGAGGAATAGTTTCTGTTTCGGTTGCTTTTGTTACCTCAACTGGTTGAGCGCTATTTAATATCACCGTCCGGTTAGAGGAATTTAGTTTTCCAGGTGCGCATTTTCTCCACCGGCCAGCGGACGCAAAACGCGGGTTTGCCCCGCATCACCATCTGCATGCAGGTATCGCAGCCGGGATCGCAATGAATAATCTCGCTTTCTCGGGCCTGTTGCACCTTTCGGGGCCAGTCCGGATCAGCCCAGAGCACCCGGGCCAAGCCGATTAAATCCGCCCGGCCCCGCTCCAGGATTTCCTCTGCCAATGCCCCTGTAGCAATGCGACCGGCGGTGATGACCGGCACCTTTACCTGGCCTTTGATTGCCGCGGCCAAGTCCACCATATAACCGGCCTGTTTGGATTTCTCCACGATCTGCGGCAAAAAGAAAGACTCATAGGTGCCGCCCATGACGGAGAGATAAGCTACCCCGGCTTGCGCCAGCGCCTGGGCAAAGCGGCCCGACTCCGCCAGCAGCAACCCGTCCGGCAGCCATTCATCAGCCAGGAACCGGTACCCCACCGGGAAATCCGCCACCGCAGCTTTGACCTGGGCCACGACCTCCAGAGGGAACTTTTGTCGGTTCTCCAGCGGACCGCCGTAATCATCCGCGCGGTGGTTGGTACGCGGCGAGACAAACTGGGCCAGCAAATAACCGGTGCCGCCGTGAAGTTCCACCAGGTCAAATCCCGCCTGTTGGACCCGCCGAGCAGCCTGGGCGTATTGGCAAGCGATCTTTTGCATCTCCTCCAGGCTCAAGGCTCGGGGTTGGCGTCCAAAAGTTTCTACTGCTGAGGGAGCTAGCGGTTGCAGCGCCACCCCGGCAAAACGCCCGGCGTGGTTGATCTGCAAACCGGCGCGCGCCCCCTGCTGTTTGATCACCCGGGCCAGCGTTGCCAGACCCTCCAGATAATCATCCGAATCCGCCCGTAAAGTTCGATCTGAGCCACTGCCCGTCGGGTGGTCAATGGTGGCGTTCTCCACCATCACCAGGGCCACGCCGCTTTGGGCCATCAACCGATAATGGTCCAATAATAAGGGGCTGACCGCACCCCCCGCCGCGGCATAGCCCAGATAAAGCGGAGCCATGGTCAAACGGTTCGGCAATTCTAGGCCATCTATTTTGTAAGGGGAAAAGAGATGTGCATACATGGCGCTGCTCCTTGGTTAAAAATGATTATATCACCGGCCCAGCCTGGTGCGGCGGGTTTTCGTTGGCAGCCAGGACTGGATAAGCTTAATGTTTACCAATATGAGATCGTGCTATCGATATCGTAGGAGATTCCGGATAAGGCTGTCAAGTCATGAAACCGGCGTAGTTTTACGCCAACTAAAACCCGTTTAATGAGCTCATTCAACTCTACAGAAAATATCCCATAATATAGCTCAGCGCCAGGGCAGAGATAATTATACCCAGGCCGGTCCGGATGATGGTGGCCGGAACAAATTTCTGAAGTCGGGCTCCCAGGTACATGCCACAGAAACCCCCCAGGCCAAAGAGCGCGCCCAGAGCCAAATCCGGAGCCACCCCCAGGCCGGGATAGTAGGGGGCCAGGATATAATAGATGGCCACCCCGGCTACCGAGGTGATGAAGGTCCCCAGCAGCGCGGCCCCGGCCACGGTATAGACCGGCAGCCCGAAGATAGCCACAACAAAGGGGGCAATGATCGCCCCGCCGCCGATGCCGTAGGTGCCGCCAATAAGGCCGACCAGCAACGCCAGCACAAACAGCGCCAGGGTGTTGAAAGAAAAGGTTTCTCCCAGAAATTCATACTCCACCCTCCTGAGTCCCCAACTCCGGGTCTTTACCCGAGCGGCGGGGGGCAGGGCTTTGCCGTAAGGCGGCCCGGCTTCCTGGAGGACCGTCCGGAGGCGTTGCTGGACCCGGGCCTCAAACTCCATGATCCGGGCCTTGCGGCGCTTGGCCCAGGAGGTCTGGTCATAAACTAACCGCAAACCGATATAAAGCAGCACGCCGCCCACAAAGAGCTTGAAACGACCCGGCTCCAACATCCAATTCACCCGGATCAGGGCCCCGGCCCAGAGCCCGGGCAGGGTCCCCAGGATCACCACCCAGGTCATCGGCCAGTTCATCCGGCCTTCCCGGATGTAGTGATAGACACCGCTGGGAATGGCCACAATGTTAAACACCAGGTTGGTGGGGCTGACCGCGGGGCTGGTGAAATTCAAGACGCTCACCTGAAAGGGAAGCAGCAGGAAGGCCCCGGAGACGCCGCCCATGGAGGTAAACGTGGAAACCACCAGTGCTACCAGAGGCGGAATCAGCGGATGGACTTCGACGCCAGAAACCGGAAAGAGCATAATGTTATCTCCTTATCGGCTAATATCAAAACCTAAGTTGATCTTTAGTTCTGAATAAACCCCTTACCGTAAAACTTTCCCTTGCGGCTAAAATAATTATAGCATTTAATTTAGCAGATGCTAAAATAAAATATGACCGATGACCGAGAGTTGGCCCTGATGTTTAAGGTCTTGGCAGTAACGCCCAGGGTCAGGATTATTCAACTGCTTAAAAACCGGGCTTTGTGTGTCGGGGCGCTGTCAGCTCGCCTGGGCATTACTCCCGGCGCGGTTTCCCAACATCTCCAGATGCTCAAAGAGGCCGGCCTGGTGAAGGCCGAAAAGCGGGGCTATTTCATGCATTATCAACTCAACCCCGATACCCTGTCGCGCTGGAAGGAGGTTTTAGAGGAATTTCTTACAGCTCCGGAGGCGTTGGAACCCTGTGATTTAGACAAACTACGGGCTAAACCATGTGTAATTGTAAAACCGAATACCAGCAACCAGAAGAGTTGAAGGGCAAATGGCAGCTACCCCAGCTATTGTGGTCTCCGGCTTGAGTAAAAATTTCGGCTCCCTGAAGGCGCTGCGCGAGGTGAATTTCTCGGTGTTGCGGGGGGAAATTTTCGCTTATCTAGGTCCTAACGGTGCCGGCAAAAGCACCACTATCCGAATTCTGGCCGGTCTCCTGAAGCGGGACGCCGGGGAAGTGAGCATTTGCGGGGCGGATGTGGCTCAGAATCCGGTTCTGGTCAAGGAGCGCATTGGCGTGGTGCCGGATGAGTCCAATCTCTATCCGGAACTCACCTGTCGTCGCAACCTGGAATATCTGGGGGAACTGTACGGCTTGCGGCGCCGGGTGCGAGCCGGCAAGGCCGCTGAACTGTTGTCCTGTTTTGATCTGGCCGACCGGGAAAATACCCCTTTCGGGGCCTTATCCCGGGGCCTGAAACGGCGTCTGACCATCGCCGCGGCCCTGGTCCATGATCCCGAGGTAATTTTCCTGGATGAACCCACTTCGGGTCTGGACGTGGCCAGCGCCCGGGCCTTGCGAGAGCTTATTCGGACGATCAACCGCCAGGGTACCACGGTATTTCTCACTACCCACAACCTCTATGAAGCCGAGGACTTAAGCCACCGGGTGCTCATCCTCATCAAAGGCCGGGTGGCGGCCCAAGGTACTCCCCGGGAAATCCGGCAGCGCGTCCAAGGTCTCAATCTCCTGGCCGTGACCTTTTCCCAAGAGATCGAACCGACGCATCTGCTCCGGGCCTGTCCCGCGGTTCTGAAGGTCTCCCCTCAGAACGGCTCGTGGTGCCTCGAGGTCGCTGAGGCCCACGCGGCCCTGGAGCAAATCCTGGCCTTTGCCGGAAAAGCAGACCTGCGGCTGAAGGAGATCAACACCGTGGTCGCCAGTCTGGAAGACGCCTTCCTAAGTTTTGTGGAAGGTCGTTCCCAGGATTCGGAGGCCCGGCCATGAGCCAGTTCCGCCGCGGCTGGGCCATCAGTTGCAAAGACATCGAAAGCTATTACGGTAAACCGCCGCTCATCACCTGGGGTTTGTTGTTTCCCGCGGTCCTGCTCCTGTCGGTTTATGTCAAAGATCCGGCCACCTACCTGGCCATTGCCCCCGGCATCATCGCCATGACCCTGTTATTCGGCAATACCTCCATGGCCGCCATCGTGGTCACCTTTGAGAAGCGGGCCGGCACCCTGCAGCGGCTGCTCCTGGCCCCCCTCTCTATCCGCACCATTATCCTGGGCAAGGCGTTAAGCGCCTCGGCCTATGGACTGGTCAGCGCCTTGGCCTTAAGCCTGGGTCTGAAGCTGGCCCTGGGAATGCCCCTGGTTAACCCCCTTATCTTTATTGCCGGCCTGATGCTGGGAGCCGGGTGCTTTTCGCTGTTGGGCCTGACCGCCTCGGTTATGGTTCGAGAAGTCTTTGAGGCCATGACCCTGCTGAACTTTTTCCGATTCCCGATCTTATTTATCAGCGGGGTTTTCATGCCCTTATCTCAATTGCCGACCTGGCTCCAGCCTGTGGCCCTGGCCTCGCCTCTGACTTACGTGGTGGAGCTTTTGCACTTTGGAGTGACCGGGCGGTCGGAATTTGCCACTCCAGTTATCCCGCTGCTGGCCGGTCTGTTGTTCTTGTTAGTCAGTTGGCTCCTGGCCGAGGCCATGTTTCGGCGGCGGGCTTATGCGTAATTTCGCGTTATATTAAAAAACTTTCCATGCGCCGACTTTCTCAATCTCCAGTGTTTACTAAGTAAAGGCTATCGGATTTTACTTTTACCCACAGGAGTTGATAAACATGAAAGTTAAACTTGGTTTAGTGATTATGGGGTGCCTGATCCTGTTAGCCGCCAGCGCCTGGGCGCAGCTCGGCAGAGGGCCAGGCGATCAAGGCGGCGGGATCCACTACGGCATGATGTGGGCTGCCAACTCGGTTACGACCGTTTCCGGGGAAGTGACCGCGGTGGAGAAATATACCCCCGGAAGGGGTGGAAAATTATATGGTCTGCGGTTGATAATTAAGACCGAGAAAGAGACCCTGCCGATTATTCTGGGGCCGGCTTGGTATATCGAACAGCAAGACTTTGCCATAGCTCCTCAGGACCGCGTGGAAGTGAAAGGTTCACGATTATCAATTCAGGGGCAGCCGACCATCCTTGCCGCTGAGCTAAAAAAGAGTGAAAAGATTCTAAAACTTCGGGACGGTCAGGGCCGGCCGCTCTGGACCAACCCGAGATAAAGCGTCATTTTTTACACCTGCCGGAGAAGTTGATGCATTTCACCTTGAAGAACCTATCCATGCTTGGGTTTGTGGCGGCCATGATTTTTTTCCTGGTAGTTGGAGTTATGGCGGCAGGGGGAAAGGATTATCAGGCCCTGAGTCTGGATGACTGCCTGGCCCTGGCCCAAGAAAAAAATCCGACCCTGGGCGCGGCCCGGGAACGGGTGCGGGAACTGGTGGCAGACTATGAGGCGGCCCGGTCCCAGTTCTTTCCGAAGCTGACGCTGATTTCCTATTACCAACGCCTAGAAACTGACCGCCTCTCTCCCGGCGGCGCGGCTACCACCCAGAATCTGTTCGGCCGGGAGGGTCTGACCAGCCTCACCGGCAAGCAGATCGTCTTTGATGGCCTGCAAACCTATTACAACACCAAGGCGGCCACCTTAAGCCGTCAGGCCCAGCACCAGGAAATAACACGTACGGCAGAGGAAGTGGCCTTCCAGGTCACGGAGGCTTTTTACCGCCTGCTGGAGGCCAAAGAAGATGTGCGGGTGGCGAAGTCCGCTTTACAGGAACGCCGGGAATTTCTGGAAATCACCGAGGCCTTTTTCCGGGCCGGGAAGGTTACTCGGGTGGACGCGTTTAAGGCCCGTTCCCAGGTCCTGGAGGCGGAGCAGGGACTGGTGGAGGCAGGTAATGCCGTGCGCCTGGCCCAGGAAATCCTGGCCCGCACCCTGGGGCTGGAGGATAAGGTCCAGATTGACATTCGGGGGAAGTTGCCACGGGCATTGGTGGCAGCTCCAAACTTTGAGGCGTTGTGGCAACAGACGGAGAAAAATAACCCGGAAATCAAGCGCCTTAAACTAGATCTGGCCCAGAGCCAGGCCCTGGTCAAGGCGGCCCAGGGCGGCTATTTTCCCGAAGTCAGTCTGCAAGGGAGTGTGGGAGTGCGCCATCGGGACGTGGGCGGCACCAAGGATGAGTGGCTGGGCGGGGTGTTCATGGAATTCCCCTTCTTCGAGGGCGGGCTGACCAAGGCCCAGGTGGCCAAAGCGGCCTCGCAGTACCGACAACTACTGGAAAGACAGCGGGACCGGCTCGATGCCCTGCGGGTAGAACTGATGACCGGCTGGAAGCAGCAGGAAGATGCCCGGAAGGGAGTAGCCGCTTCGCGGCAAAACCTAGTTGCCACTCAAGAGGCTTACCAGAGCGCCCTGGCCCTTTACCGGGTGGGGAAGGCCGTCGGCCTGGACGTGCTGACCGCGGAATTAGAGCTGACCCGAGCGCGCCTCGGTCTCATCAGTTACCAGGTGGCCTATGAGATCGGCCGGGCCAAGGTGCGGCAGATCATCGGGGGCAGTGCGGCCGAAACAGAGATAAAACCACGCCCGGGGGAGGGGAAGTGAAGGCCCTGCCAGTAGGAAAGAAGACCATACTGGCCGCGGTCGGTCTCGTTCTTTTACTTTTGCTGGGTTAT
>JAQVHY010000132.1 GCA_028695935.1 Desulfobacca sp. | reverse complement strand
CAGTAGTCCACTCCGGCATATGGTCTAATTCTTCTAATTGCAGCAGGCGATTGGCTAACACCGAGTTGCGGGGGCGGGGCGCGGGACGGGGGTATTCGCTGGTAGTGCAGGGCTTGACCTCAACCGCCAATCCCGCGGCGGCAACGATCTGCAAGGCAAACTCATACCAGGTACAAGTCCCCTGACAGGTAGCGTGGTAAGTCCCAAAGGCGTCGGTGGCAATTAAATCAAAAATTTGCCGTGTCAAGGCCAGGGTGCTGGTAGGAGTGCCGTACTGGTCGTGGACCACTTTTAAAGGCAGACCCTGATCGGCCAGTTCCGCTCCCCGGGACAGAATCGTTTTGACAAAGTTTTGTCCCTCGGGTCCATAGAGCCAGGCGGTCCGCACAATAAAGTGATCCGGACATTGTTCCCGCACCCACTGCTCGCCCAGCCATTTGCTGCACCCATAGACCGACAAGGGCCGGGGGAGATCCCACTCTAAATAAGGGCCCGGCTTTTTGCCGTCAAAGACATAATCAGTACTGATATGCAGCAAGCGCACTCCATAACGCCGACAGGCCAGACCTAGGTTTCGGGGGCCTAAGGCGTTGACCCGATAGGCCAATTCGGTTTTGGTCTCGCACTCATCAACCTGGGTATAGCCGGCAGCATTAATGATAAGGTCGGGACGACAATTCTCCACCTCAGCCAAGACCCCCGGGCGATTGGTGATATCCAGCTGATCAACATCGGTGGCGATAATTGTCCATCCCCGGGAGGTACCTTCCTGAACCAAGGTGTGTCCCAGTTGGCCATTGCTCCCCGTGATTAAGATCTTCATTTATTTTATTTAATCTTGCCGAACTCCTCAAACTGGCCGTTAACTCAGTCCAAGATAAATTTAGAATTAGCGTCATCCTCGTACCGTATTTCATCCGCGGCACTGGCCCGGCCCGGTCCCCGGTACAGCCGGTTAGGACAATTAAGCACCAGACCTTCCCGATCGCTGACATTAATGTAACCGTGTACTACACCCGGCGGAATCAACACCACCCCCGGTTGGTTGTCCCCTAAAGTTACCTCTTGCCGCTCGCCGTAACTCTGACTTTCGGGCCGATTATCCCACAACACCACCCGGAAATCGCCCGGTCCGGGAAAGCAGAAAAAATCGGTCTGGTCCACGTGAGCATGGGGCCCCCGTTTCACCCCCGGTTTGGTAAAGGAAATATAGGCCATCACCGGATGTAATTCCGGGTCTAGTTCATCCTGACGAAAAACTTCCCCTAACCGTCCGCGTTGATCAGCATACATTTGCAAGTGACGAATAACAACTCCCTCGATTGCCATAATTATTCCTTTGATTAGTAAGTGCCTCGGGTGGTAGAAAGTTGGACTAGGGGTGATTCATTCTGAGATGGCGAACTTGATATTTTTGGATCTGCGTCCTCTCGATATTCAATCAAGTTAACTAAATGTTTAAATATTGACACAAAGGCCCGCCTGATGTCAATGAATTTTTCTGAATACACGGTGATTCTGGGTCATAGAATAACAGCAATAGATTAGCCCGCCCACCGGTCCCGGCTGGCAGAGATCGACCTTAATAGAAATTTTTATGCAGAGATCGTGCCAATTGACATATTGACGCGCTATTTTTCTCTTGCTCACCAGATCCCCAGAGAACGGTTTAATTAAATAAAGAATTCTATGGTGACACCCAGGGTTCAGAATGAGATCTCGGTCCTCTTGGCCACCATTTCCACCTAGCTAGTCGGCTCAGAGATCAAAATTCTTTACTGTTTAGCTAATTAGATTTATTTATTTATGTAGGTATTCCAAGGGAGGCTGCTAAGGCTGGCATCAAGCACGCACCTCTCTGGGAACACTGGTTATTCGCGGCAGATCAGGCGGACCGGAATTTCCCGGAATACATTATAGAGCCTGGTCTTAGCTTTTTCATAACGTTGAAAAAAGATGTAGGCGACTTCGTACATCATCTTGAAGCCGATTTCCGGGTCTTGGCCAAACAATTTTTCCAGGGCCGCGACGTCTAGTTCTATGGCTGAGGTCGGCTCCAGGCAGGTAGCCGTCAAGGAATGCACCGGCACCCGCAATAAGGAGGCCACTCCGATCAGTTCTCCCGGACCATGGCGTTCATAGGAAATCCAGGCGTCAGCCTCCGGCATGACATCATCCAGACTGACCAGACCCTCCACAATAAGGTAGATCTGGCGAGCTTCTAGGCCCTGGTGGTAAATGGTCTCCCCACGCCCAAACTCCCTTTGACAACAACAATCTGCCACGAGCACGCGTTGTTGGTCGCTCAACCCCGCCACCAGGGGAATATTAGCCAACTGGCGAAGAATGGTCATCGGGCCTCCTTGATAGCTCATGCTTATTTGGAATAGTCACCGCCATAAACCGGCCTGACTGGCCATCGACTCTAAATGCCCTTGAACACCTGGTCGATTTCGGCGTCGGTGAAATCCCAGGTGACATTATGCGGGGCCAGCTTTTCTTTAAAAAATTCCGGTAATCGATCATGGGCAGGAGTGAATCCGGCGTCCCGATTAAACTGGCGTTCGTCTTGTAGCACCTGTTGCCCCAAGGCCACGATATCGTCAGCCCTCAGGCCTAAGCCGTAGCGGGCATTGATCATATCTACTATACACGGCAAGGCGTCAGGATTATCGAGCACGGCAAACGCGGTAAACAGACAGATTCCGGTACAATCAATGGCCGCAGTGGCAACTTGCAGGTTCCGCGACAGTTCTATCTGGCCGGCTTTTTGGAGTGGATCAGTTTTACCCCCGCAGCCCAAGATATTGGTGGCCACGGTGTAACCCGCGGTATGGTCGCCACCCATCGGCGAAGTCGCATAAGTCAGCCCGATGCCTTTTTCGGCCCGGGGATCATAAGCCGGCAACCCTTGGCCTTTGACCACTGGAACTCGAGACACTCCCAGGGCCTGGCCCACATAGGCCGAGCCGTTGCCCAGGATCAGGCCCCAGGGATCGTCGCGGGCCACTTTTTTGACCATATCGATGGCCGCGGGGCCATCCCCCCAGGCAATCAGGCCGCCCTCCATCATCACGCCCAGGGCTACCCCGGTTTCAATGGTATCCAACCCCAGATCATCACAGAGGCGATCCAACTGAGCAATATAGTCCAGCTCGCGGATCGTGGTATGCGCCCCCAAGGCCCAGATACTCTCGTATTCGAACCCGGAAGTCAGATATTTGCCGCTCGCATCATGGTAGGTCTGGGAACACTGGATGACACAGCCAGGATGGCAGCCTTCTTTGGTTTTGCCGCCCCGTTGTTTAATCAATTCCACCATTTTTTCGCCGCTCAGGTCGACCGCGCCTTCGAACTGACCACGCCGGAAATTTTGGGTAGGCAAGGCCCCGGCGTCATTAACAATATTGATTAGCACGGCGGTCCCATAAGTGGGCAGGGCCTGGCCGCTGACCGGGTGATTCACCAAAAGATGAGCCCACTGGCGGGCTGCGGCCTTGAATTTCTCCGGGTCGGCCATCGGCAACTGGGGCGGGGTCCCCCGCTCATCCACCACTAAAGCCTTCAGCCCTTTAGAACCCATCAACGCGCCCAGGCCACCCCGGCCCGCGGCCCGGCTGGGGCGACCCTGCTGGTCGCCGAACTGAATGCTGGCCGCGGCTAAGCGTTTTTCGCCCGCCGGGCCGATGCTCATCATCCCGACGTGTTCCCCAAAATTGGCCCGTAGTTGGGCCATGGTGTCATAATTGCCCCGACCGACATACTCAGCTGCCGGCAAAAACTCTACTCCCTCCTGGGATAATCGGACCACGGAGAAATTTCTGGCAGCCGGTTGACCTTCCACAATTATGGCCCGGATACCTAAGCGGGCCAATTTCCGGGATACCAGGCCCCCGGCATTGCTCTCTTTAATGGTGCCGGTGAGCGGAGATTTGCCCCCTACCGAGATGCGCCCGGAGTTCGCCGCCGCGGTCCCGGTCAGCAGCCCCGGGGCCAGAATCAGCTTGTTGGCCGCGCTTAACGGGTGGCAGGTAGGAGGCACTTCGTGGCGAATAATCCGGGAACTCAGACCGCGTCCCCCTAAGCCTGCATAAGCCGCTAGCTCTGCTTCCCAATCAAAACTATTATCGGTCATATTGAGACGCAAAATCCTGGACATCAGATTCTCCTTTCTGACCCCCATAAATTATCATAGGTTATTATCCCCAGCTCCGGAACCGAAGCTTGTGAAATATCTGTTTAGTCCATAACTCTTCATTAAGATTACCTGTATTTAAATACCCTGTCAATCAGGAATACTGCTGCATTGTCTAACCCCAAGATCCTATCTTTAGTTGTATTTACTAAATATTATCAATAGAATATTTTAAAGTAGCAATCTACCTAACATAGCAGCAATTAATCAAACCCCAGATAGTTATTAGCCTGATCTGTCCGTATTTTTATTTGCGCCGGGTTTAGGCTTCTGATATAAATTTAAGGGATAACTGCCAGGTTCCATTTTATTGTCGCAGCATAAAGACCGCAAATTTGATAAGTTAAAGTTTTTGCAGTATTTTTATGAGGCGACGTTTTATGGTCAAAATCCCTGAGCACAAAAGAAGGAGATAAATTATGACATTATCTGGGGTACGGAGGCGGGGCGGCTGGATGCTGGTCCTGACGCTGATTGGACTACTGTCCCTAAGCACCTTAAGTTTTGCCGCCAGCAAAACGGCACCGGACTTTACCCTGGCGGATATTCAAGGTAAAAACTATACCTTGAGCCAGCTCAAGGGGAAAGTGGTGCTGCTTAACTTCTTCACTATCTGGTGTATGCCCTGCCGGGAAGAAATGCCCGATCTGAACGCGATATATCATGAGTATCAAGGCCAGGGCCTGGAAATCTTGGGCATCTGTCTCAAGGCGGATCCCAATCAACTGCGTTTCTTTGTTAAGCAGATGAATTTGGATTATCCGGTGCTGAACGGTAATGACCAGGTAGATAAGGACTATGGGGAGATCACCGGCGTCCCCACCACCTTCATCATCAATAAAAATGGCGACATCGTCCATGAAATCATCGGGGCCCGCGACAAAGCCGAGTTCCTAAGACTTATCAAACCTCTCCTCTAAAGCAAGCGTCACCGACTAAGCACTGACAAGCTACCCGGGGGCGGGGTCACCCCGACCCCGGGAAAACGCCCATAAACCAGCGTCATTACTCACCCCCTAGTTCCTTGTGCAAGGCAATTTCAATCGTGTTGAACCCACGCCCGCTGGTTGGACAAAGAATTGACCATCCACCGGGGTCAGGAGATGCCAAACCTCACTACCAAGATTATTGGGTCAATTCTTGACTATTGTCTAGACGCTGAAAAAACGTACGGTCCAATAGAGTTACCAGATGATATTTAGCTTCAAGCTTATGCTCTAGGTGGACATTGAAGCTGAGCGACCAGCTAAATCACCACCGTAACTTCCTGTTCAAATGCCTTCGATGGTCCTTTTTCCAGAAATTTATTGACTTTAAAATCAAAGTAATCAAGACTTAGGGCATAATAACATAACAGGAGGTATTAAAATGGCAACTTTTGTGGTGTTAGCAAAATGGACCGAAAAAAGCTTTGCGACAATGCAGGATGCGGCGGCCGTGGCCGAGGAAGTTAAAAAACTTGTAAAAGATCTGGGGGCGGAAATCAAAGGCTGGTATTTGTTAATGGGGCAATACGATGAGATGTGTATCTTGGAAGCCCCGGATGCCGAAACCATAGCCAAAATTGCTATCCTTTTGAGTGCAAAATATGGTGGTCGAACCGAGACCCTGCGGGCTTTCAGTGAAGCCGAGGCCTTGAAGCTCTTCGCAGGCCTCAAATAACCATATAATCTGTTACTTAAATATATTACCCTTATTTCCAGCGGCCTCCCGGCCGCTGGTTTTAGGGGCGGGCCGAGTTTGTCCCCCTGATCTGCCGACAGGCCAGCCTATAAGACTTCTAGCCTTTTGTATCAGTACAAATCTTTTAATCATGAAAAGAATTTTGATGGTGTTCTTCAAAGAAAACCTCAATTTGTTGCATAATCATTTTGTTGTATTGCCGGAAATTTTGTGCGGTGAACCTTTATTCTCCAGGAAAAGAAGCAGGTGGGGCAATAATCAGATTAGCCGGTTTTTGAAAAATTTGCCTGCTTTCATGATGAGGCTGAGGTGGCTTTCCGGGTCTTGCAGCAACCCCAGGTCTTCCAAAGGATTGCCGTCTAGCACCAGTAAATCGGCATAAGCGCCGGGGGCGATGACCCCGATCTGGCCGGTCAGATTAAATAGTGTCCATCCGGAAATCCACATTCCTCTCCTCCTTTACGAGTGAGAGTTGCCCTTGGTTTCCACCTCGAAAAAACTTAACATGATTTGCCTGGCTTCTCCTATAATCTATTCATCGACGGGGAACTGGGAACAGGGTAAAATCTGCCCATAATATTATTAACCGATAAGGTTGAGCGGATGCTTACCAGGAAGGAGTGGTCGAGTGAACAGAATGGCGCGGCTGATGATTATTTCAGCCTGGTTATTGGCGCTATCTCCACTAACACTAGGTAATTCGTATGCGATGGAGCTGGTCTTTAAAGACAGTCAGTATTCCTTCCAGACCCTCCGGGCGCTGGGTTATGCCGTCAGCGGCGGTGCCGACATCGGTGAGGTCCTCAAAACCGCCTACTCCATCCAGGAGGGCGACGATGAGAGTTGGTGCCGGGAATGGCTGAAGACGGCCGAACATTGTGAGAAGTCAGGGGACGATTTCCTGGCGCAGGGGCGGAAAATCAGCGCCCGACAGGAGTTCTGCAAGGCTTCCAACTATTATCGCACTGCCGAATTTTTCCTGCATACCAATCCGCAAGATCCGCGCATTGTGTCGATCTGGCAGAAAAGCCGGGACAGCTTCCGGAAAGCCGCAAAACTGGCCGATCACCCGATATTACCGGTCGAAATTCCCTTTGCCGGAACGACCTTGCCCGGCTACCTGTGCCTCGTCGACCCATCGGGGATCAAGAGACCCTTATTGATAGTGCACTCCGGTTTTGACGGGACCGCGGAGGAGCTCTATTTTGAAACTGCTTACTTCGCGCGGCAACGGGGGTATAATGTTCTCCTCTTTGAAGGGCCGGGGCAGGGTGGCGTGATCCGGGTCCAGAAGCTGCCCTTCCGCCCCAACTGGGAAACGGTAGTAACGCCGGTAGTCGATTATGCCGTTACCCGCCCCGAGGTCGACGCCCAACGGATTGCCCTGATGGGCATAAGCTTGGGTGGTTACCTGGCTCCCCGAGCCGTCGCCTTTGAAAAGCGGATTAAGGCGTGTATTGCCAACGGCGGGGTCTACGATTTACACCTGGCCGCACATCTGACCCTGGAAGTAGAAAAGTCCCTGGATACCCCAGCGGGAGCGGAAGAGATCGACCGGATCCTATACGACAAAATGAAAACCGATGCCTCGTTGCGCTGGGTGATGGCGAATGGCATGTTTACCTTCCAGGCCCAATCTCCCAGTGCCTGGCTGAAGATGACCAGAGCATATACCATGAAAGACGTGGCCGGG
>JAQVHY010000131.1 GCA_028695935.1 Desulfobacca sp. | reverse complement strand
TTGAACCTGTTAAGCAAATCATCAAATCTTGATAGGAGTTACATATATATGGCTGCTTCCCCTTCTAACGCCGTATATTGGGAGCAAGGACTGCCCCCGCGCCTGGACCAGAAATGCCGTAATCTTGACCTGATCCTCAAACTCTCAGTAATCCTGGGCTTACTGGTGTCTTTGGTGGTGGCGGTGCACATCGGGTCGTTGGATGCCTTTCTTAATTTCTTCCGTTACCAGACCTATGCCCGTCCCCTCCTGGGGATAGGAGCCGCCTATACCTTGGCCTTTTTGGTTTTACAACTGGTTAACACGGTGCTTTGGTGGCGATATAAACCTTATCCTTTGCCCAGCGGACCGTTACCCCGCCTGACCGTGATTATCCCCGCCTATAATGAGGGACCCATGGTGGAAAAGGCCATTTATTCGGTGGCCAATGCTGATTATCCGGCTGATCGTCTGGAAATTATTTGTATTGATGACGGCTCCCGGGATGACACCTGGTTTTATATGGCGCGTGCCCAAAAACGCTTTCCGGATCTGATCAAGACTATCCGTTTCCCGCGTAATCAAGGCAAAAGAGAGGCCATGTACGCCGCCTTTACCCAAGGGCAGGGGGAATTTTTCGTGACCGTGGACTCCGACAGCGTCATCACGCCGGAAACCCTGAAACAGATAATCGCCCCGCTGTTGCAGAATCCCAAAATCGGCGCCGTCGCCGGTAATGTCAAGGTTTATAACCGTCATCACAATTTTATGACCCGCATGTTGTGGGTGCGTTTTGTGCTGTCCTTTGATTTTCTGCGGGCCTCCCAATCGATGTATGGTGGGGTCTTTTGTACACCCGGGGCCTTGTCTGCCTACCGCCGCGAGGCCGTCCTCCCGATTATCAACGACTGGCGACATCAGACTTTCTGGGGCGTACTCTGTACCATCGGAGAAGATCGAGCCTTTACCAATTACGTATTGCGTCAGGGTTACTACACCGCATATCAGCGTACAGCCCAGGTTTATACGCTAGTGCCGGAGACCTATCGAGGTCTGTGCAAGATGTTTTTGCGCTGGGATCGCAGCAACTTCCGGGAATCTTATGTCCAGATGCAATACATCTTCACCCGATACCGCGACCAACACCGCCTGTTACCCATCCTGGATTTTCTGGTCCGGGGTTTGAATTTCCCCATCCGCTATCTTTTCCTGCCCTTGCTGGTGGCCAGCTTTGTCATGTATCCGATCATTCTCTTAAAGTTTTTCACGGCCATGGGCGTTATCACCTTGGTCCTGACCACTTACTATATCCAGCAAGAACGCGATCTGGATTTTGTTTATGGCATCCTGTATTCGTACTACGCCTTTTTTTTCTCAAATGGATCCCGCTTTACGCCTTTTTCACGGTGCGCAACAGCGGCTGGCTGACTCGCTAAGAAATTGGCCGCGAAGACCAGAACTCGTCTAGGGAACCCTTTCTTAACCAATTTAGCAAGTTGATTTTTCACGCCTAATATGGTTAAATAGGGCCGTTCTAGATTAAGTTCTGATCTCTCCCCGCCAATCTCTAAAATGCGGTTAGCAGTCGAAAGCCCGGTTGATATCGTGATGCAGCGATGCGTAAAACGGTTGTCCTAGTCTTGCTGGTTTTGCTCCCGGCCATGGCGCTGGTCCTTTTTGGGGCCTACAATGTTTACCGTCATGCCCGCCAGGAGATTAAAGTCGTCGTTCAGAATCAAGAATTGATCCTGGCTCGCCAGACGGCCAAAAATATCCAGGATTTTTTTGATACTTTGAAAGGACAATTGGTTCTATTGGCCCGTCTCAAACCGGTGCAGCAGATGGACCCCGTGGCCGATCACATTGTCAGCATGGTCCGGGAAAGCATGGGGGTGACTCGAGTAACCATCTTTCGCCTGGATGCCAACGGCATCTGTACTTATATGAACCCGGCCTCGGCCCTGGAAGGAGTGATCGGCAAGGATTTTTCCTTCCGCCCTTATTTCCAGGAAATCCGGCGAACCCATAAATCGACTATTTCCGATTATCTCACCGCCGGCGGCCAGCGCTATAACGATGTCAAAGGGCGTTTTCAAGCGTTGATTATTGCCGTCCCCATCCTGGATGATAAGGGAAAATTTTTGGGGGTCTTGGGCACCGATGTCCGTTTGAGCTATATCAGTGAGGCTTACATCCAGCCGGTGCGGATGGGCGATCACGGCTATGCCTGGATGCTGGATGGCTACGGGCGGTTGGTCGGTCATCCGAATCTGGAGCAATTGGGTAAATTATCCCAAGCCTGTGTCCAGTCTGAAGAACTCTGTCGCCTGGAAAGAGAACACATCCTGCGCGGCGAGGAAGGTTGCGGCGAATATACCCGAGTTTATAATAAGCGGCACGAAGATTTTCTGGTCGCCTTTACCCCGGTGATCTTAGACGACAGACACTGGTCGGTATTGGTGTCCATTCCCACGGCGGAAGCTGAGGACATGGTGGCGCCCATTTTTCTGCGTCTGGCCATCATCAGTGGCTCTATCATTCTGCTGTTTACCCTGGGAGGGGTGGTGATTGCCCAAAAGGCCCTGCAGGCCCAACGGCTGAAACAGGAGGTCATAAACAAAGAACTGGAATTTACCCGCCAGATCCAAGAAAGTATTTTGCCGACCCGGTTTCCGCAGGGCGAACCCTTCTGTCTCTATGCTCATAACATCCCGGCCAAGATGGTCAGCGGCGATTTTTATGACTTTTTTCAGATCGATCCCCACCAGTGGGCCCTGGTCATCGCCGATGTTTCTGATAAAGGGATGCCGGCCGCTCTGTTTATGTCATCGGTGCATAGCCTGATCCGGGGCATCTCTTGCCAGGATTGGCGACCAGCCACCATGTTGGCGCGGGTTAATCAACAGCTCTCTGAAGAAAATCCCGCCTGTATGTTCGTAACCCTGTTCTTTGCGGTCCTGGATACCCGGACCGGCATCTTGCTTTATGCCAATGGTGGCCATCTCCCGGCGCTGTGGCTGCGGGCCGACGGTGTTGTGGAAAAACTGGCGCACACCGGCATGGCTTTGGGAATCGATCCCGCCGCCGGTTATGAGCAGAAACAGGTTATCCTCAATCCCAATGATCTATTAGTGCTTTATACCGATGGCATCACGGAAGCCCAGAGTAGCAAGGGTGAAGATTTTGGACTGTCCCGATTAGAGGAGATAATAAAAATCAGACAACAGGAAGACCCCCAAGCCTTAGTAAATGACACTTTGGAGGAGGTAAAGGGTTTTTCCCTGCGGGTCGCCCAAGGCGATGATATGACTTTAATGATTCTAAAAATGGAGGGCAAAAGTGAAGATTAAGCGGAACGAGGACCAAGGCTTTGTGATTGTAGCCTTAAGTGGCCGGTTTGACTCCATGACGGCCAAGACCGTGGAAGAGAAATTTCAAACCATTCAAGACCAACCCCGGATTTTGGTGAACATGTCCGGGGTGCACTATATCAGTAGCGCGGGATTGCGCGTGCTCTTGACCCTGGCCAAGGCGATGAATCGTCATCAAGGGCTCTTGCGTCTCTGCGGACTTACCGAGACCGTTCGCGAAGTATTCGACATAGCTGGATTTACTCAGATATTTCAGATATATAACTCTCAGGAGGAGGCTCTCGAGTTATAATGGCGATGAGTCTGAGTCTGAGCAATCGGCCCGAAAACCTGGCCCTGCTTAATCAGGCCCTGGAAGCCCAAGCCCGGGAATGGTGCCTGCCCGAGCGCTCCCAGGCCCATCTGGAGCTGATCGCCGAAGAGTTGTTTGTCAACATTGTCAATCATGGCTATGAACCGGGGCAGCCAGGCCGCATTAATATTTCTCTGGAGCAGCAGGGCCCCAGATTACGCCTGATTATGGAAGATGACGCCCGCCCTTTCGATCCCCTCCATGATTATTGCCCTCAGGCTGACCAGAAATTAGAGACCCGACCCATCGGCGGTTTGGGTATCTGTCTGGTGCGGCGCCTGGCCGAATCAATCGTTTATTACCGGACCGCGGATAATCGCAACCGCCTGGTGGTCTATCTTCCCAAGTAAATTAGCACAGCAGAGCCACCCGGTGATAATTTCTGATGTTTAGCGCTGCAACTGCTTCGCTTTTTGAAAAGCTTGTTCGGCCTCCTGGGTTCGACCCCGTTCTTGCAAAAATACCCCTAGATAGTAATATCCTTCGGCATAATCCGGTTTGATCTGGACCGCCCGACGCAGGGCCGTTTCAGCTTCGGAATAGCGGCCCAGACGTTCCAGACTGGAACCCATCATGCTGTAAGCCTCGTAAAAATTGGCGTCACAACTGACTGCCTGTTGTAAGGCGCGCAGGGCTTCCGCATCCTTGCCATCCGTGCCCAACATCATGGCTTGGCGATAATAATTCCGGGCCGCGCTTTGCAAAGATTCCTGCACCTTATCTCCCCAGGCCGGGTAAGGACTGATCAGGGCCAGGCCCACCAGACTCAGAATCAAGTATCGGGTAATCAGCATTGCTACCTCCTGCTTAAGTTTACCTAAGTAGTTTAACATATCCGACCGAAGCTGTCCGAAATTTTTCTTTCCTGAGACCAGATTCTGGTATAATCAACTTATTCTTGAAACATTTTCTTGGAAACCATTATCTGATTGCTGCTCTTGAGACAGTGGCCGGCATTGGCCGGGCCGGGGTTGAGTTGATTAAACAACGCCCCACCGGGGAGAAATAGGTGACCACAAGGCTCCGGGCTATTGCCAGCCACCTTAAAACCCGAACGACCTAAGTATGTCTTCTCAAAAGATTAAAGTCCTACACCTGTTGGTTACCTTGCCGGTGGGCGGGGCTGAGGACCTGGTCGCCGCCATGGTCAAGGGACTGGATGCCTCCCGCTTCCAGGTCCAGGTGGCTTGTATCGGTGCCCCCGGTCCGATCGGCAAGGAGCTCAGCCGCTCCGGACACCCGGTGCTCAGTCTGGGTCTGGATATTAAACACACCTGGGGCGGGAAGATAGTAACTGCCATCCGGCGCGTGCTCAGGGAGGTAAGGCCCGATATTCTGCATACCCACCTCTACCACCCCAACCTCTATGGCCGCCTGGCCGCGTTGGGACTGGGTCTGCCCATAGTAGCATCGGTCCATAATTCCTATACTCGGGTTAAATTTCATCGTTGTTTATGGAATTTCCTGCTATGGCCGATAACTGACCGCCTGCTGGTCGGTTCCTCGCAGGTGTGGAACGATGTCCGGCACTACGATCGGGTGCCAGCTTCCCGGCTAACGCTGCTGCCCTACGGCATCCGGGTTGAAGAATTGGACATCCCCGACACCCCCCCGGCAGCCAAGGCCCGGCTGGGCGTAAACGGTTTCTGTCTGGGCACCATTGGCCGCCTGGAAGAGCAAAAGGGGCAGAAATACTTGCTAGCCGCGTTGCCGCAGTTGCGGGTGGCCATACCAGAGCTAATCCTGCTGTTGGTGGGCGAAGGGCGGTTGGCAGAGTCGCTGCGCGCCCAGGCTCAGGAACTGGGGGTGGCCCACCTGGTCCATTTCTTGGGGACCCGCCGGGATCTGCCGCAGCTCTACCGGGCCATGGATGTCTTTGTCTTGCCATCGCTGTGGGAAGGACTACCCTTAGTGCTCCTCAAAGCCATGGCCGCCGGGCTGCCGGTAGTTGCGACTCGAGTCAGCGGCTCCCGCGAGGTCATTCAGGACGGTGAAAATGGTTGTTTGGTGCCACCGGGCCAGCCTGAGCCGTTAGCGCAAGCCATCCTCAAGCTTTATCAACGACCTGATCTCCGCGTGGCCTGGGGTCAACAGGCCCGGCGAACAGTTGAACAAAAATATTCCCAGCAGGCCATGTTGCGGCAGTTAGAGGCTCTTTATCAATCCCTGGTGCCAAGACCTCCGCAATCATGACCTCTAAACACCGAACCTACACTATTCTCCATACCGAGTCCTCGCGGGGCTGGGGCGGCCAGGAACGGCGCATCCTGACCGAGGCCCAGGTTATGCGGGATCGGGGCCACCGGCTGCTCATCGGGGCCGATCCGCGGGGACAATTATGGCAACGTAGCCGTCAGGCCGGATTTCCGGTGGTAAACCTTGATTTTGGCGGACTGGCTAACCTGAGAGCGCTGTGGGCCGTACGCCGGGTGTGCTGGTCGGAAACGGTGGACATTGTCAACACCCACAGTTCCCTGGATAGCTGGATCGGGCTGGGAGCAACCGTCAATCTGAGGGGAACGGCTAAGCATCGGCGTCCCCGGCTGATCCGCACCCGGCATTTAACCACCCCGATCCAGACTACCTGGCCGACCCGCTTGCTTTATCAGACCCCGGACGCGGTGATTACTACCGGCCAGGCCATCAAGAATCTAATTATAAAGCGGGCCCGAGTGCCGGGCGCCCGGATTTATCCTATTCCCACCGGAGTGTCACTGACCGAATTTTATCCTCGTCCGGCCCCCGCCTGGATTCATTTACCTCCAGCCTGGCCTGTAGGGGCCTGCATTATCGGGATAGTCGCGGTGTTACGCTCCTGGAAGGGACATCTTTACCTGCTGGAGGCCCTGAAACAGGTGGCCGCGGCCGGCGAACCGGCCTATCTGCTAATCGTCGGCGATGGCCCCTATCGGGAAGTCATCCGCAACTGCATTCAGTCTTGGGGACTGACTGAAAGGGTGTGGCTGACCGGGCACCAGGAGCAGGTGGCCGACTGGCTGGCCCGGATGGATGTGGTGGTATTGCCGTCCTATGCCAACGAAGGCGTTCCCCAAGCCCTGCTCCAGGCCATGGCCATGGCCAAACCGGTGATCGGCGCCAACTTCGGGGGCATTGCGGAGATCATCACCCCCGGTCAGAACGGCTTGCTAGTACCACCCCGAGACCCGCAGGCTCTGGCCCAGACCCTGCTGACCTTGATGCGCCAGCCGGAGCGGGCTAAAGCCTATGGTCGCCAGGGCTGGGCTTTAGTCCAGGCCCGCTATTCTCTTGCCCACATGGCCGAAGCCGTAGAGACGGTCTATGACCGGGTCCTGTCAGATGGGGTATTTTAATCGACATCTAGCGGAAATCTACCGTGGACCAGATAGAACCTTGACAAAGCCCCCCGAACCTGAGAAAATTTAACTAACGTTGTATTTTGCCTAGCCAAATAATCCGGCCCGATATCACGGAGAGATGACCGAGTTGGCCGAAGGTGCTCGCCTGCTAAGCGAGTGTGGGAGGAAACTTCCACCGAGGGTTCGAATCCCTCTCTCTCCGCCAGCTATTTGATCCTCTCCGCGCCACCGCCCCTCACCTTTTAAGTAACGAGACCACAAGGGAAATATCAGGGCCTTAGGACCTCAAGTTAACAGCCTGATTTCGGCCTGACTAAGGGCGAGCCGGGCCTTGGCCAGTTCTTTATAAATGCGTTCGGCCTTGCTCCAGTTCTGGGCCTTTACGGCCTTAAGCAGATCGCCCTCCAGTTCGGCTACTTCCAGGCGCTGATAATAATCTAGAGACTCTTTGAAGTGGGCCAAGACGATTTTCGCGGTCAGGATGGGATGATTGTTGGTGACATTGGCCTCCTTGCATCTCAGGCCATGTTCAAGTTCTACTTCCAACCCGGTACAAAAGTCTTCCAGCGGAATATCCATCCCCCC
>JAQVHY010000022.1 GCA_028695935.1 Desulfobacca sp. | reverse complement strand
CCCCCGCCGCTCCAAAAGCCGCCACGGCAAGTGGGCCAACAAATGGGCTTAAGTCAATGGCATTGGGGATCAAGGGGGATTTTTCCGATTTATTACCTTTTTGATCGCTACTTGGTATAAGGCTGCAATAACCGGGCTGATGTTTAAAGTTGAGTTTTGACCCAGGCGACCAGTTTGGCGAAGGTCCGGGCCCATGCTTCGGTGTGGTCCTGGCCGGTGAAGATATGGGCCAGTTCGTGGCATAAGGTGGGGAGGCGATAACCCGGAGGATAAAGCAAAATACTACGCTGCTGATGGTCGGCTTCGGCCAATACAAAGGTGGAGTCCTGCCAATAAATCCTCGGGTTGGTCAAAGATTTTAAGTTTTGTTGCAGCGCCACCGGCTCCTGGCCAAAGGCCGCGCAGATTTTTAAGGCCCAATTCTCCAGTTCGGCAAAGTCCCGGTGACGGAACAGTTCTCCATCGTACTGATGGCAGTCAGCGCACCAGACCTGATCATCGAAAGTCAGGTCGCCATGCTGGACGGGGTCGATGCTCTTGCCACACTTGGGGCATTTCATTTTATTAGGGCTACCCAAACCAGGGTTTATCCGGTTATCTTCTTTTGGGCTTGCCGGTGATCATTTCCGGACCTGAAACAATGGGCTGGCCGCTGGCTTGGGCCAGGGCTTCGAGCATACCTTGATAAATCCATTTATGGAACGGATAGAGGCTGTACCAATAGACTATCCCTCCCAGGCCGCGGGGCAAAAAGCGGGCTACCTGCTCCAGTTCGGTCTGGTCCTGATCAACGGGGCGGAGGCGAAATTCCAGGATGGCCTCCCCCGGCAGCTTCATTTCGGCCAGCAAAAGCAAGCGACGCCCTGGTTCGATCTCTAAAACGCGCCAGAAATCCAAGGCATCGCCGATCCGTAATTCCGTCGGATGCCGCCGACCGCCGCGATAGCCGATGCCGCCCAGGAGGCGATCCAGCCAGCCCCGCAAGTGCCATAAATAATTGCCGAAATACCAGCCGGTGGTTCCGCCGATTTTGGTAATCGGTTCCCAGACGGCTTCCGGCCTGGCCTTAAGGGTAATGCGATAGCCCAACTCCAGAATTGTGCCTCCGGCATAGGCGGTATCCCCGCAGTACACCCATTCCGGTGGCACCGTGGCCCCGGCATCGGTCCAGCAGGTATCCACCCGCTGTTGCTGAATACGGTCCAGGGCCCGACGGATGGTCTGGCGGCAGTCCAGCAATTCTTGGGGAATGATGCTGCGGATGCGCTGGTCCCGACAGAACACCGGGTTACTGAGCCCCTCGGCAAGGGGCCTGGCGATAGAGGCGGGCACCGGGGTGACCAGATGGATCCAATAGGAACTGAGACGCGGGGTGAGAACCGGCAAGGGGATGATCAGGCGCTTGAAAAGATGGGCCTCTTCCGCATAGATCTCCATCAGGCGGCGATAGCTGACCACCTCTGGGCCGCCGATGTCCAATGTCTGCCCCTTGGTTTCGTCATGTTCCAGACAGCCTTGCAGGTAGTTGAGGACATTGGTGATGGCGATGGGCTGGACCCAAGTATCCACCCAGCGTGGGGTAGTCATCACCGGCAGGCGGTCCACCAGATAGCGCAAGATTTCAAAAGAGGCGCTGCCCGAACCCAAAATCATCGCGGCTCGTAAAAAAGTGGTCGGTACCGGCCCGGATTGCAGAATTCGAGCTACTTCATACCGGGAACGCAGATGGTGACTGAGTCGTGGGTCTTCAATGCTCCCCAGGCCCCCCAGATAGATAATGCGCTCCAAACCCCCGGCGGCCGCAGCTTTGACCATGTTCTGGGCCGCCTGGCGGTCAGTGTCGGAAAATCCCTTGGGATCGGCCAGCATCGAGTGGACCAGATAGAAGGCCGCACTGCAACCGCTGGCCGCCTGCCGCAGGGAAGCAACGTCCAACACATCACCCTGGGCCAATTCAAGTTCGGGGTGGGACGCCCAGGGCCGGCCTTTGAGTTTGGCGATCGATCTCCCTAAGGCCCGCACCCGGTAGCCCGACTCCAATAATTTGGGGACCAATCTCCCCCCGACATATCCCGTGGCCCCGGTCACCAATACCGGTTTATTTGGCATAAGCAGTATCCCGTTAGATTTTCATTATATTCGTATTATGCAAGTTTGGCCTTGACCTTGTCAATCTCGAACTACCCTGTCGGCCTTCTTTTTCATCATCCCGCGGGCTTAACCAGTAGCCTGGCCCCAGACCGCAAAAACCGGATCGGAAAATTTGGTCTGGGAATAATAGCGGTCATCGGTCGGCCGCGGCCAACCGCGGGCCGAAAAGGTTTCCAACTTGGTAAAAGCTCCCGACCTTAAAAAATATTCCAATACCAGACCCTGGCGCTCAAATTCATGCAGTTCAGGCCAGATCTGGATGACCTTGGGCGGAAACCAACGTTGCGAAAAGGTCTGGACGAAAAGGCCGCCGGGCTTCAGGACGCGGGCGACCTCATGGAAAACCTCAAAGGGGCGAATTAAGTATTCCACCGAGAGATTACAGATCACCGCCTCAAAGTACCGGTCAGTAAAAGGCAATTGCGGCTCTTGATTGAGGTCATGCACCAGGTAATCGGTCAAGCGGGGATTATGACGCAATTCGGCCTCGTTCAGGCCCAGTCCGATCAATGATTTTACCGGAAGAGCATCAGGCAAATGCGATTGGCCACTGCTCATCAGATCAAGCACCTGCAAATCCGGTTTTAACAGGCGACCATAAACCATTTTAATGGTCTCGATAGCGCGTTTGTCGATATGGCTGACCAGACGCGGCTGCTCATAGAACCGGGCATCATCTTGTTCGTCTTTACGTCGAAACGCGTCATCGGCAAAGAAATCCGTGGCTAAACCCTGCCAGCGGTCTTGGATGCCCGGACCTGAAGTCAGCAGTTCCAGCCAATCCACACATTGGCCTCCCCGCTCTGACCTTTTCTTTTGCACCTCCAGGACCACGACCTCGACTTCCAATGATTTTCCGGCCAGGGGATGATTGAAGTCGGCGGTGAAGGCCAGGTCATCCACCGCGGTGCATCGGAAAGGGATAGGATCGCCGGTAAAACCGGTGAGTAGCCCTCTAGGGTAGAATCGTCCCAATCTGGGCACCTGGTGGCCAGCGGCAAAGTTTTCCATTTGGAACCGGTAAACCAGGTCCTCCCGGTAAACCGGGGTAATCGCTCCTCCCGCCAAGGAAAGATGGAGGTGAGCTCCGGCTTTCTGGCCCATAAGCGCCTGAGACAGGCTGGGTGGCAATAAGTCGGCTTCCCGCCAAATGTTCAGCGTAGAATAATAAGTCTCGGTATGACGAACGCTGGGGCTGGACCAGCGCAGTTGCAAGCCCAGGTTAGCAATACTTTTACGGCCGATAATCTCGGCGGTCAGCTCAGGATTACTTTGCGCGGCAGGATATTTATTATCAGGGTTAGCTTTACCCTGGGAACTGTTCGGGATCATTATAACTCCTTTAATTTTTTACATTAACCCGAATTTAAACTGGCAATCCTTGGTCTTCCGGCTATACCGCCTAGGACCTGGTGGAAAGTTAAGCATCAGGTTAGATAATGCAACCGTAAGGTTCGGTTGCCAGTTAGTTTCCATCCAGAAACTCCCTCTCCCCTGGTGGGGGGTTGGGGGGAGGGGGAGTTTCTGGATTAAAACTAATTAGGATTAGGAAAAAACCGCACTTAGATAATGATTCCCATATTAAGGTTTTTAAATCAAGGCCTTGGCCGGTGTCGGTTCTAAAAAAAATTTAATTTAGGGAAAAGAATTGTTTACATTAAGTTAGTTTTTGGGATAAAATACACCGGTTTGTTAGCCAACCAGGAACTGCTGATTTAACCTAAGCTTAGATTACGATATTTTTTGCTAGCGAGGTAGATATCTATGCAGTATCAGATCTGCTCACGTTATATGGAGCGTCTTTATTCCTTTTATTCCCCATTTTATGATTTTTTCTTTGGCAAACTCTTGGAACCGGGACGCCGGAAGGCCTTCCGCTATCTCTCCCGTCGACCTGGCCAAAAAATTCTAGAAATCGGGATTGGCACCGGCTCCAGCCTGGAGCTCTATCCCCCTTATTCCCGGGTGGTGGGTATCGATATCGCCCCAGGAATGATCGAACAGGCCCAAAAACGGGCCCAAGGGCTGAACAATGCCACCGAAATCAAACTGATGGTGATGGATGCGGCGCAGTTGGAGTTCCCCGATAATCATTTTGATGCAGTGGTAGCCTCCTATGTCATTACCACCGTTCCTGACCCGCACCAGGTCTGCCGGGAAATTATCCGGGTCACGCGGCCGGGAGGACAGATTATTGCGGTTAATCATACCCGTTCGGAGAATGGCTGGTATCTGGGACGAGTAGAAGATATTTTGGCCCCCTTATGTGTACCCATTGGCTTTACTACCGATCTGGATGTATTGAAGGTGATGCGGGAGACCGGAATTCATATTCAGAGCACGGTTAAATGTAATTTGCTCAACCTGCATCGCATCATCATGGGGACCAAAAATAATCATCGGCACCCAAATTAATCCAAGGTCTTGATCGCTGGTCGGTGAAAACCCTTGGCAAGCCCAGGCTCAGTTTGTGCCTGGGCTTGCTGCATTAGGGTCTATCCGGAAAGTCTGACGTTCCCTGGCGATGGGGGCAGGGAGAGGGGAAAAAGACGGTTGGGGGATGGCTGCTAACTGATGTCCGGGTCCGAAATCATTAACTCCGTAATATGTCTATTTCTCTGGAATTGACGGTTTTTAATAAGCTATTTGCCGCAGTGGCCGAAGAAATGGGAATAGTGCTGCGGCGTAGCGCGTTTTCGCCCAACATCAAGGAGCGCCAGGATTATTCTTGCGCCCTGTTTACCGCCCCGGGTGAACTCTTGGCCCAGGCCGCGCATATTCCGGTCCATCTGGGGGCCTTGCCCCGAACCATGCGGCTGCTCCTGAACCACTACCCCCAGTTAGCGCCCGGCGATGTCATGTTGCTCAATGATCCTTATCTGGGCGGGACTCATCTGCCCGATTTGACCCTGATCACCCCATATTACCCGGAGGAAGGCCAGCAGCCAGCTTTTTACCTGGTAAATCGGGCTCATCATGCCGATGTCGGGGGGATGACGCCGGGCTCCATGCCCCTGGCGGATAACCTGCGCCAGGAAGGAGTTATTATTCCACCTACCTTACTTTACCGCCAGGGCCAGATGGACCAAGAATTTTGGGGTAGTCTGTTGCAACAGATGCGGGTGCCGGAGGAACGCCAGGGCGATCTGGCCGCTCAGGTGGCCGCCCTGCAACGCGGTCAAGAACGGCTTCAGGCCCTGGTGGCGCGCTTTGGCCTTCCCAAGTTAAACGACATTAGCCAGGCCCTGCTGGATTACACGGAGCGAGCCATGCGGGCCTTGATTCATACCATCCCGACGGGGCATTATACCTTTACTGATTATTTGGATGATGATGGCTATGGGCACCGCGACCTGGCCCTGAAAGTGACGGTTACCGTTCAGAGTGACTCGGTGCTGCTAGATTTTCGGGAATCCGCGGACCAGGTCCAGGGCGGGGTGAACACCGTGCCGGCGGTGGTGGAGGCCGCCTGTTATTATGTGTTTTTGGCCTTATTGCCCGAGACTTATCCTATCAACCAGGGTGGTTTCCGGCCCCTGACCGTCCTGACCCGGCCGGGCAGCATTCTGGACGCCTGCTTCCCCGCGGCCGTAGCCGCGGGTAACGTCGAGACCTCGCAGCGAGTAGTGGACGTGGTGCTGGGGGCCTTAGCCCCGGCCCTGCCCCAGGCCATTCCCGCGGCCAGCCAGGGTACCATGAATAACCTGGCGTTTGGCGGACAGTGGCCTGCAACCGGAGCGGAATTCACCTATTACGAGACCATTGCCGGCGGTATGGGGGGCAGTCCGACCTGCCCCGGCCTGGATGGAGTGCATACGCATATGACCAACACCCAAAATACCCCCATTGAGGTCATAGAGCAGCATTATCCGGTATTGGTGGAACGTTATAGCTTCCGCGAGGGTTCGGCAGGGAACGGTCAACATCCCGGCGGGCAAGGGTTACGCCGAGACTTTACCTTTCTTTCGGAAGTTACTATCAGCCTGCTCACCGAGCGCCGCCAATATGCTCCTTATGGCCTCCACGGTGGCCAACCCGGTAAAAAGGGGGAAAACTTCCTTATTACTCCAGAAGGTAAACAACTTCTGCCCGGCAAGATCAACCTGACCGTCGCCCCGGGGACCCGCCTGTCGATCCGCACCCCCGGCGGCGGGGGCTGGGGAAAAGTTTAATTTTAATTACCGGGGGAAGTTGGTGATGATTTGATTGGGCAATTAGAATCCGCAGTTAATCAACCGTCCTGACAGGTTCTTTCGCTTTTCTGGATTTTCTTCCCATGATTTTACCTTTGGATTGGAAATCTCACTTGATTACAAGATTTTTTCACTCCATTAAACTGCTACCCTTTCCCAAAGTATGGCAAAATTCATACAGGTAAGAGATTATTAGTTGATTTCACCCCGTCTCGGATGGGAAGATTCCAAACCAATAACTTCTCGTTCTTGAATCTTGGGTTTTCTTTGGGGCAAGAGCAAAAGCTTATACCCCAAAACTTCAGCTATATCAGCTATGGTCCGAAGAGTAAGGTTCCTGCCGCCATTGAGGACCTGGGAAATAAATCCCTTTGATTTTCCAAGGCGCGCCGCCAATTCAGTACGTGATACTCCTTTTTCTTGCATCAGTTTGCAAAGGGTCTCAGTAACCTCCATGATAAGGTCTTCTTGGGCCATTAATCTATTGAATTGATCATCTCTCATATATTCCTGAAGAAGACTCATCTTAATCCTCCTTTTCATATTCCATCTTAATTCTGGTCATCCGATCGATTTCCACCGGGCCGATTTCATTGCCTTTTTTTATAAACCCATGGGTTATGATTAACCGGTGACCAGGCTTGAAATAACAGGGCAATCGGATCTGGGAGGATTTAAACTCCCAAAAATCGCCCTCAATTTTTTTAAATTGCTCACGATTATATATTTTACCAAAATCGGCTAATCGTTTGACGATACGGACGACCTTGACTAAATCCTTTTTTGCGAGCCGATTCAGGAAGTCTTGGGCTGGACATTTGCCATCATGAGTCACGGCTAACTCCACAATATGATAATTGCCCTCATAAAAGACCTTTATTTTCCGTTTCGACACAACAGATAGTTTACATAAATATAAACAGATGTCAAGCAAAAAACCAGAGGGAAAGGAAAAGTTTTCACATTATAAATTAGATTATCAAGCCCTAGAAATTCGACCATAAATATCATTGTCGGACTTGACATTTTGATTACCTTTATGTTAAAAAATCCATAATGTTGGGTGTTAAATTGGGCCTAGAGCTTGGATCCAAGGGCAATGGACTGAGACTCGCTGGAAGGCAGGAGGAGTAAAAGCTCCAGCGGTAAGGTCTGGAGTTTTTTTTTGTCAATTAAGGTTTGGCAGTGGAGATCATCCGAAATCCCCAGGACATGCAGGATCAGGCCCTGAAGTGGCGGGCCGCGGGCCAGCGGATTGTGCTGGTGCCGACCATGGGGTTTTTTCATCAGGGACATCTGAGCCTGATGGAGTATGGCCGTCGGGTGGGGGATTGTCTGGTGGTCAGTCTGTTTGTCAATCCCACCCAATTCGGCCCCCAGGAAGATTTAGCCCGATATCCCCGGGATTTTGATCGGGACTGCGAATTGGCCCAACAGGTGGGGGTGGATGTACTATTTGCCCCTGAGCCTGAGTCCATGTACCCGCCCGGCTATCAGACTTATGTGACCGTCGAAGAGGTAACCCAAGGATTGTGCGGCGCGTGTCGGCCGACGCATTTTCGGGGGGTTACCACCGTGGTCCTTAAATTATTCAATCTGGTCCAGCCCCAGATCGCGGTTTTTGGCGAAAAAGACTATCAACAATTAATAACTATCCAACGGATGGTCGTTGATCTTAATCTGCCCCTGGCGGTAGTGGGCCGTCCCATTGTCCGGGAAGCGGACGGCTTGGCCATGAGTTCCCGCAACCTCTACCTGAATCCGACCGAACGCCAAACCGCCCTCTGCCTGTACCGGGCGGGGCAGGCGGCCCAGAAGCTGGTCGCCGGCGGGCAGGTGGCCCGGGAGCGAATTATGGCCGTGGTGCAGCAGTTGCTTAATCATAGCCCGGAAACCATTATTGATTACGTGGCGCTGGTGGATCCATCGACTTTAGCCGAAGTTGACAGGGTAAGAGGCGCTGCTCGTTTGGCCCTAGCTGTACGGATCGGTCCGACCCGTTTAATTGATAATTTTCTATTAGAGGAATCCAGATCATGATGCGCACCATGCTCAAATCCAAAATTCACCGGGCTACGGTTACCGAGTCCGATCTGCAATATGAAGGTTCGCTGACCATTGATTGCCGCCTGATGCAACTGGCCAATATCCTGCCCTACGAAATGGTCCATGTCTATAACATTAACAATGGCGAACGATTTCAAACTTATGCCTTGGAGGGCGAGGCGGGTAGTGGCATAATTTGCCTGAATGGCGCTGCGGCCCGCAAGGGTGCGGTCGGAGACCTAATTATTATTACTACTTATGCCACCTATGCCGAGGCCCAACTTCAGCAATACCAACCCCAAATCATCTTTGTGGATGCCCATAATCAGGCCCGGATGCCTTTTCCCACCAGCTCCTTGTCTGTTTAATTATTTCTTTGGGTTCATAGAAATTTTTGTTATAATTAATAGTTTAAACGGGTTATTTTGGAGACAAGGAGCTTAATTTATGGCACTTTCTGATTTTTTGTTTTCCTCCGAATCGGTAGCCGAAGGACATCCGGATAAAGTTGCTGATCAGATTTCCGACGCCATCCTGGATGCGATCATTGCCCAGGATAAATATTCTCGAGTTGCTTGTGAAACTCTGGTGACTACAGGCATGGCCTTTATCGCCGGAGAAATTACTACCACGGCGTCGGTAGATATGCCGGGTATCGTGCGCGAAACCATCAAAGAGATCGGCTATAACGATTCGTCCATGGGATTTGATTGGGAAACCTGCGCGGTGATTACTTCTATTGATAAACAATCCCCGGATATTGCCATGGGTGTCGATGGTCGGGGTTTATTACCGGAGCAAGGCGCGGGCGACCAGGGCCTGATGTTCGGCTATGCCTGTGATGAGACTGACGAATTAATGCCAATGCCTATCTGGTATGCCCATCGACTGGCGGAACGGCTGGCCTATGTCCGCAAATCGGGAATTTTGCCCTTTCTGCGGCCGGATGGCAAGACTCAGGTGACTATACGCTATGAAAACTGCATGCCCAAAGCAGTACATACCGTGGTCGTGGCTGCCCAACACAATCCGGATGTAACCCGCCAGCAGGTTCAGGAGGGGGTGGTGGAGGAGGTCATCAAAAAGTCGATCCCGGACCACCTGTTGGAAGCTAATACCAAATTTTTGGTCAATACGACCGGGCGTTTTGTCGTCGGTGGACCCTTAGGGGATTGTGGCATGACCGGCCGCAAGATCATCGTCGATACCTATGGTGGGGCCGGATATCATGGCGGCGGGGCCTTTTCCGGTAAAGATCCTTCCAAGGTCGATCGCACTTCTTCTTACATGCTCCGGCATGTGGCCAAAAATGTGGTGGCCGCCGGCCTGGCCAAACGCTGTGAAGTTCAGGTGGCTTATTCTATCGGGCTGCCCGATCCGCTGTCGATCATGGTCTATACCTACGGCACCGGGAATATTCCGGACCCCCAACTGCTGGACATCATCAAAAGCACCTTCAACTTTAAACCCGCGGCCATGATCAGCTATCTGAATATGCAGCGCCCGATTTTCAAGAAAACCGCCTGTTACGGACATTTTGGCCGGGCGGACGAAGATTTTACCTGGGAACATACCGATCGCGTGGAGCTCCTCAAGGAAAAAGCTGGCCTGTGAGTTGCAGTCGATTCTAGCTTCCGGCGGGGCAGAGCTGAGGCATACCCCGCCATTTTTATGAAATTTCTTTACGTTATATTATGAGGTATAAATATGGATTATGATGTCAAGGACTTATCTCTAGCCGAGAAGGGTAAGCTCAGGGTCGAATGGGCGCGCCAGGATATGCCGGTACTCAGTGCGATTGCGGCACGCTTTGCAAAAGAAAAACCTTTACAGGGCCTGCGTCTGGCCGCGTGTTTGCATGTCACCACCGAAACCGCAGTGCTGATGACTACCCTGAAGGCGGGCGGTGCCGAGCTCCGTCTGTGTGCTTCTAATCCCTTGAGTACCCAGGATGACGTGGCCGCCTTTCTGGCCAAATTTGAAGAAGTCCCCACCTTCGCCATTAAAGGTGAAGACAGTGAAACCTACTATAAACATATCCATGCCGCCCTTGACCTTAAACCGATGATCACCATGGATGACGGGGCTGATCTGGTATTCAGCGCCCACAGCAAGCGCCAGGAACTCCTGCCGGGCATTCTGGGCGGCACCGAAGAGACCACCACCGGGGTTATTCGCCTCAAGGCCATGGCGGCCCAAGGGGTGTTGAACTATCCCATGATCGCGGTTAACGATGCCCAGAGCAAATTCATGTTCGATAACCGCTATGGCACCGGCCAGAGCACCATCGACGGCATCCTGCGGGCCACCAACCGCCTGATGTCGGGCAGTGTCTTTGTGGTCTCCGGATATGGCTGGTGTGGCCGCGGAGTAGCCATGCGGGCCCGCGGCATGGGGGCGCGGGTGATTATCTGTGAAGTTGAACCCTTGCGGGCCTTGGAAGCAGTGATGGATGGCTATCAGGTCTTGCCGATCGCGGCTGCCGCCCAGGTCGGGGATATTTTTTGCACCTTGACCGGGGACATCAATGTCATCCGCCGGGAACATTATCTGACTATGAAGGATGGCGCTATCGTTTGTAATTCCGGGCATTTTAATGTGGAGCTGGACCTGCCCGGTCTCAAAGCGGTCTCTACCGGTGTCCGGCGCATCCGTGATTTTGTCGAGGAGTACACCCTGACCAATGGCAAGCGGGTCAATCTCCTGGGTGAAGGCCGTCTGGTCAACCTGGCCGCGGCGGAAGGTCATCCCTCTACGGTGATGGACATGAGCTTTGCCAATCAGGCCCTTTCCGCTGAATATATCTTTAAGAATCACCAAAAGTTTGAAAAGCGGGTCTATTCGGTACCGGTGGAGATTGATAGGGAGATTGCCCGGCTCAAACTGGCGGCCCTGGGGATCGAGATCGACACCCTGACCCCGGAACAGGAAAAATATCTGGCCTCTTTCGATCTGGGGACATAAGTTGCCCAGTGTTTGACTACCCAATGGTTAGCTAGTCTTCATCCGAAAACTCCCCCGCCCCTGGTGGGAGGGGGTTGGGGGGAGGGGGCGTAAGTGTTAATATAATAAGATCATATAATACTTCTCAACTTAACACTGACCATCCTCCATCAAGGGGGAGGAGAACAATGGGTTTCCAGATAAATCTAGCCAATCCAAAACATAAGGACGATAAAAATTGACCACTGCGGAGGATGGCGAATCTTGGGATGGTCTTTCGGAAATCGGTCTTCACAGTGATCTGCGCGGGATCGAAGAAAATACCGTAGTGGTGACCTTGGGGGCCAGCAAAACCAGGGCTAAGGCTCTGGAATTGGCTCCCCAGGCACACCGGTTGGCGGCTCAGGTTATCGCGCGAGTTGAACATGAACTCGGCGACCTACTCCCGCCGGTGGCCTGTAAAGCCGGTTGTTGTTTCTGTTGTTATCACCAGGTCTTGATCTCTCCCCCCGAGGCGGTCCTGATCGGTGATTTCCTGGAAAAGCACTTCAGTGAGCGGCAGCGGCAGGCGCTGGCCGCCAAAGCGCAAAAAAACTTAGAGCTCATTGCCGGGAAGGACCTGGAAGCCATAGTGCAGATCCGACCGCAACTAAAGTGTGCATTTTTACAGGATAACCTTTGCACTATTTATGCCGTCCGGCCCATGGGCTGCCGGGCCTGGAGCTCAAAGCGGGCGGAGCAATGTGAAATCGGCCTGGCCCACGGCGACCCGTTGGCGGGCATCGGCGGCTATATCCACCGGCAAAAGATCGCGGTGGATATCCATCATGGGCTTTTGCAGGGGACCAAGGCCCTGGGCCTGGAATCCGGTTATATGGACCTGGCCGGGGGCGTTAATCTTCTGCTCCAGAATAATCTGGCCAACCTGATACAGCGCTGGCTGAACGGTGAAGAAGTCTTTTCACCGGTCATGGATTATCGGGTCTAAGGGTGTTACCAGATCTGGCCCTGCCCAGCGCTCGGCTCGCCAAGGAGGAAGTATGACCGCGATTAAATTCGGAACCTCGGGCTGGCGCGGACTTCTGGCCGAGGATTTTACCTTTGCCAATGTCCGTCTGGTCTGTCAGGCCATTGCTAATTATTTACAACAGGAAGGTCTGGGGTCCCAGGGAGTGATTGTCGGTTATGATACTCGCTTTTTGTCCGAGAGCTTTGCCGCGGCCGCGGTGGAGGTTATGGCCGCCAATGGCGTGGCCAGCTTCCTGACCACTCGGGATGTGCCGACCCCAGTCGTGACCTTTGCCATTATTCACGGGCATCGGGATGGCGGCATTAATTTCACCGCCAGCCATAATCCGGCTCCTTATAATGGCCTCAAGTTTTCACCGGCCTGGGGCGGGCCGGCCCCCACCCCGGTCACCAATGCCATCGAAGCCGCCATCCAGGGGATAACCTACAAGGATATCAAGACCTTGCCACTGGCCGAAGTTCGATCCCAGGGGCTGGTCACCGATATTGACCCCCGGGAAGACTATTTCCGGGATCTGGCTACCAAGGTAGATATCGGTTTACTCAAAAAAGCCGGACTCAAAGTGGTGGTGGACCCGATCTATGGCACCGGCCGCGGCTATCTGGATCGGTTTTTGCGAGACGCCGGGGTCACCGTAGAAACGGTGCACGATCAGCGGGACCCTTATTTTGGCGGCCATCAACCCGAGCCTTCGGAAGTCATCCTGGCCGAGTTGCAGGAACGGGTTAAGGCTAGCGGCGCTAACCTGGGGCTGGCGGTGGATGGCGATGCCGACCGCTTCGGGGTTGTCGATGGTCAGGGAGATTACCATGAAGCTAACGAGATCCTGGCGTTATTACTGGATTATCTGGTAGAAACGCGGGGCTGGAAAGATGGCGTGGCCCGCAGCGTCTCCACCACCCACCTCATCGACCGGGTGGCCGCCTACCATGGCCTGCCGGTATATGAAACGCCGGTGGGCTTCAAACACCTAGGTGATTTTATCCTTAAAAACCAGGTTGTTATGGTCGGCGAAGAGAGCGAAGGGTTTTCGATGAAAGGCCATCTACCCGAGAAAGATGGTATCCTGGCCGATCTGTTGGTGGCCGAAATGGTGGCCCGCAAAGGCCAGGACCTGCCGCAGTTGCGGGACCAACTGTTTGCTCGGGTCGGCGGCCCGGTCTACACCCGGCGGATCAACCTGCGGTTAACCAACGAAGCCAAAGAACGTTTACTGGCTCGCCTGCCCACCCCGCCGGCCCAAATCGCCGGGCTGGCCGTGGCCCAGCATGTGACCATCGATGGCCATAAATATATCCTCGAGGATGGCAGTTGGCTGTGCCTGCGGCCCTCGGGCACCGAACCGGTGGTGCGCCTCTACCTCGAAGCCCACAGTCCTGAGGCCTTAGAGAAGTTACGACGGGCCGGTGAAGCCCTGGCTCAAGAGGTCTAAGCCCCCATGCTGGAGATGAAAACCGCCATCGACATCGCCCTGATGGTGGTAGTGTTATTCTTTTCAGTCATCGTCCATGAGGTGGCGCATGGCTATGTGGCTCTGCTCAATGGCGACCCGACGGCCAAGATCTATGGCCGCTTGAGTTTCAATCCGATAGTGCATATCGATCCCATCGGCACTATCCTGGTCCCGGCGATTCTGCTGCTCAGCCATGCCGGGATCCTGTTCGGCTGGGCCAAACCGGTGCCGGTTAATCCACTCAATTATCGCAACTATCGTCAGGGAGAAATCACCGTCAGCATTGCCGGGCCGCTGAGCAACATTCTGTTAGCGGTGATCTTTGCGCTGGTGCTGCGCCTGGCCGGTAACAATCCGGGGCTGGTTTATTTGTGCTATTATGGTTGTATTATCAATATCTTCCTCTTTCTGTTCAATCTTATCCCCATTCCTCCTCTCGATGGTTCCCATGTGCTCCTGCACCTGTTGCCCCATCCCCTGGACCGCTACTATGCTCAACTGGAACCGGTGGGATTTATTATCATTCTGATCCTCCTCTATACCGGGGTGCTAAATTTTATCATCATGCCGATCTTTCGCTTTCTGGCGGCCCTGTTGTTAAGTTGACGGCAGTCAGAAAATTGGTTAAAAAATGGGATAACGACAAAAGGGATAGTTATCAATTGCAAGTAAAAAAGGGCATCTGATAGAATACCTCCCCGTAGGGACGACCCGCCGGGTCGCCCCTGCCTCAGCAAACCCCCAGGAGGCTGCCATGATTATCTGCCGGCTCCGTGAGTTGATGGAAAAACATCAGATTCTGGATTTTGGACGATTGGCCAAAGAAACCGAAATCACCAAAGACGTCCTGGTTCGCCTGGCGGAGAATCAATGGCACCAGGTGCGCCGGGAGCATCTCGACCGCCTGTGCCAGTATTTCGATTGCGGGATAAAAGACCTGCTGGAATACCAGGCCTATGAGGAAAGTGTTTTACCGGCTTAGGAATAAATCGGTAATTTTAATTTCGCACTTCTGGAACTTGGCAACCGGTTTTTGTTCCCAAGCCAACCCATTAGAAGGTTAAGCGATTGTAATACTTTAACTTTTAAACCGAAAAGTCGGTTTCTTAAGGGCAGGCCCGTTCGATCTCCTCAACCACCCGCTTTGCCGCCTCAACCGGATTAGCCGCTCGGCGTATGGGTCTCCCCACCACAATATAATCGGCCCCGGCCTGGATTGCTTCGTAGGGGGTGACCACCCGCTTCTGATCGTCAGCCGCCACCACGCTCCAGGCCGGGCGGATCCCGGGGCAGATGGCCAGAAAATCCGGGCCGAACCGCTCCTTAACGGCCTTGACCTCCCGGCCGGAACAGATTACCCCGCGGCAGCCGGCCGCTTGGGCAAACCGGGCCCGCAACAGCACCAGTTCCGTGGGGTTTAAGGCATAGCGGCGATCGTATCCCAGCGCCAACAGATCATCACTGGAAAGACTGGTGAGCACCGTGACGGCCAGGAACTTGACCCGGTTCTGGAGGGCGGCCACGGTCTGCCGCAGCATTTGCTGACCCTGATCGCAGTGCACCGTGAAGAACGTCACATTTTTGAATAACCGGTGCTGCGCGGCCTTCAAAGTGGCGGGGATATCGTTAAATTTCAGATCCAGGAAATAGCCGCCGGGCAGTATTTCGGCGATAGTGTTTAAAAACGGCAGACCTTCAGCGACAAACAGCTCCAGCCCCACCTTAAACAGCCCTACCTGGCCCTGAAGCTGCTCAATCCAACCTAAAGCCGCTTCCCGGCTTGATACATCCAAAGGAAATATCAAACGATCCTTGGGCTCCATGATCATCTCCAACTAAAGGTTATTGCGAGGGGCTTGCTAATCCACCTGGACTACAGGTCGTCAGACTCCAATTCCAGCTCGATCTTGAAAAAACTGGATATCTAAATATATCTTCCCATGGACGCCAAGCAAACCAGAAAAGCCAAGATTAGTGGGAAAACCAATTAGTGAGTAGATATTATTGCCATATACTCACACCTGGGCAAAAAAACCTGAGCGCCATTAAAACCCTTAAGGTGCGTAATTTCAAATTAGAGAAAATTCCAAAATTGACAAAATAAAAAAGAAAGTGTTAAGAATACGATTATCTTGACCAAGAGAGTTTTTTTAATCTTCCAAATCAGTGGGCCGGTTAACCTTGTCAGAGCAATTAGTCTATAGTGACCGCGAATTGAGCTACCGCGAAAAACTGGTATATCTACTCAGCCAGGAGTTAGACTTCCATTGCCACGACAGCAATTACGCCAGTCATGATTTCCATGCTTTTCCAGCTAAATTTCCACCCCAATTGCCTAGAAAGTTCATCTTGGAGTTGACTAACCCCGCAGATCTAGTGCTCGACCCGATGATGGGCTCAGGAACTGCGGTTTTAGAAGCATACATTAATGGTAGACATGGCGTAGGAGTGGATATTGACCCTCTGGCATTGAAGATCGCCAAGGCTAAAGTCACCCCTTTGGAAAAGCACCAGATTTATGGTTTAGAAAAAGGTATGCTACATCAAGCGAATTTTGTCGCAAATCACAATCAAATAGAGTTAAAAATTGTCTTTGAGAGAACTTTTGACGCTGAAACTAGGAAGTTTATCAATAAATGGTTTGCCCCCGAAACCCAGATCAATTTATTCGCTCTTCTTCAGGAAATCAGGCAGATACCAGATTCCGCAATCAGGAATTTTTTTGAAGTAGTATTCTCTGCCATTATCATTACTAAATCTGGAGGAGTTTCGTTAGCTTATGATTTAGCCCACACCCGTCCTCACCTTGCCAAGGCCGTTATCAATAAAAATGGGGAGATCATCTATTTAGGAAATAATGTGCAAAAAACTTCAAAAAGGCGATTAAAGTTATTGACTAAACCGCTTCGTAACGTATTGGAGGAATTTGATAAAAGATTTCATAATAATTTGAAGAACCTTCCTAAAAACGATTTTCGTCTGCTTAACCCCACAATACTTTGCGCTGACGCCCAAAGTTTGCCATTTGCTGATGCTTCTGCTGACCTAATCGTTACTTCGCCCCCCTATGCAGCTAATGCCATTGACTATATGCGCTCGCACAAGTTCTCTTTAGCTTGGTTGGGGTTTGCCATAAATGATCTTAGCAATAAACGAAAGGATTATATTGGCGGGGAAGTGCTTCAAGGCGTGGGCTTTGAGGAATTGCCTGCCGCAACGGAAACAGTAGTAAATGAAATGTATAAACTTGATCATAGAAAAGGTCGAGTGCTTCACCGCTATTACTCAGAAATGACGCGTACCCTGCGAGAAATGTTCCGGGTTCTTAAAGCAGGCAAGGCCGCTATTGTAGTAGTTGGCAGCTCTATTATGCGGGGCCGGGATACCGAAATTCAAAGCTGTCTGGCGGATATCGGACAAACCCTCGGGTTTGAGGTCCCCAAAATCGGGGTACGCAATCTAGACCGAAACCGCCGCATGCTTCCGGCTGGATTAACCATTGACCGTGATTCACAAATTCAACAACGCATGCATAAAGAATACGTTATTGGTTTTTATAAACCCCGATAATATGAACATCTCTGCAATCCGACAAGAATATCATCGTCGTATCTGCAAAGAAGTGGTCAGAATAAGGCGCGGCACGGAATTAGAGTATCCCAACTCCGCTGATGCCGGTAATAAGTCCAGTATCAAGATCGCCTGGGGAATAATTCAGCGAATAGGCTGTAGTATGAGTTATGAGGGCGTCAAAGAACAGACTGCTGGCGATTTATTTGAGGAAATTACTAAAGATTTTCTGGAAAGGTCGTTTGGCCTCTTGCATCATCTCCGCCCCGGAAAATGGCACTATTCAACTACGCAAACTGTTATATCCCGATTCTATCAATATGAGCATTTAGCTCAGCTAGAAGAAACGATTAAGAAATATCCCGAATTAGAAGCTTCGCTGCGCGGCGACTATATTATTAAGCCTGATATTGTCATCACCAGATCCCCAATTACTGATGACGAGGTCAATGATTCCGTTGAGATAATTAGTCAAGGAGACCATTGTGCTCGCTTAACCCCCCTCCGAGAAGTTAACCATCCCCAGATAGTTCCTATTCTACATGCCAGTATTTCTTGTAAATGGACAATTAGAAGCGACAGAGCGCAAAACACGCGCACCGAAGCTTTGAATCTGATAAGAAATCGTAAAGGTCCGCTTCCCCATGTGGTAGCTGTAGTCGGGGAACCACTCCCTTCCCGGATCGCCGCTTTGGCTATGGGGACAGGAGACCTGGACTGTGTTTACCATTTTGCTCTGGCTGAACTTCAAGAAGCAATTTCAGAAATTGATAATCAAGACCAGATGGACATGCTGCGAATCATGGTTGAGGGCCGACGCTTACGAGATATCAGTGATCTCCCGTTCGATTTGGCAATTTAACAATTTGATAAGTTTAGGATTAGAAGTGGCACTTAGGACCTAATAATTTATTAAGTCTTTAAAATTGCCGCAGGAAGCGCAGGTCGTTTTCGAAGAACAGGCGCAGGTCGTCGATACCGTATTTGAGCATGGCAATGCGTTCGATGCCCAGTCCGAAGGCAAAGCCGGTATAGACTTCGGGATCGTAGCCCACAAAGCGGAATACTTCAGGGTGAACCATGCCGGCGCCGATGACCTCCAGCCAGCCGGTCTCTTTGCAGACCCGACAGCCCACCCCGCCGCAGATTACACACGCAATATCGACTTCGGCGCTCGGTTCGGTAAAGGGAAAGTAACTGGGCCGGAAGCGCAGACCCACCGAGGGGTCAAAGATTTCATGGACAAATACCGTCAACACCCCCTTGAGGTCGGCAAAGGTGACGTGTCGGTCCACCAGCAAGGCTTCCACCTGATGAAACATCGGGGTATGGGTCAGATCGGAGTCGCGGCGATAGGTCTTGCCAGGAGCGATAATCCGCACCGGCGGCGGTTGCTTTTCCATTACCCGGATCTGCATGGGCGAGGTATGGGTTCGTAAGACCAGGTTTTCCGAAATATAGAAAGTATCTTGCATATCCCGGGCCGGGTGGTCCTTGGGGATGTTCAGAGCCTCAAAATTGTAATAATCGGTCTCTACCTCGGGGCCTTCGACGACCTCAAAGCCCAGGCGGATAAAGATATCACAGATCTCCTGGGTAATCCGGGTAATGGGGTGCATGCGGCCCAGCGGCGGCCGTCTCCCCGGTAGGGTGACATCCAACCCGACCTGGCGCTGCCGTTGCTGGGCCGCGGCTTGGAGGCGGTCTTGGGCCTGGCTGAGCGCCTGTTCCAGGGTCTGCTTGACCCGATTACCTTCCTGGCCCGCCTGGGGCCGCATCTCCGGGGGCAGCTCGCGCACCGAACGCAAGATACTGGTCAGCGCTCCCTTACGTCCCAGATACTGGACCCGCAGACGTTCGAGGGCCGCGTCATCAGCGGCCTGGGCAATCTGGGCGGTGGCCTCTTGCTCCAGTTTTTTTAGCTCTGCCAGTATCAAGCTGATGTGCCGGGGTGGGAAGTCAAGGGGTTAAAAACCACCATATCTGGCTCGTTGGGTCCCGATTAACCGGCCTGGCGGGCCAGCTCGGCAATCCGCGCAAAACCGGGTGGATCATAAATGGCCAGATCGGCCAGCACCTTGCGATCCAAGGCAATCCCGGCTTTCTTGGTGCCGCTGATAAAACGGCTATAAGATAGTCCCAGGGGACGGACCGCGGCATTAATCCGGGTGATCCACAGGCTGCGGAATTCCCGTTTGCGAACCTTCCGGTCCCGGTAAGCGAAGGCCAGACCTCGTTCTACGGCCTCCCGGGCGGAGCGATACAAACGCCGCCGACCTCCCCGGAAGCCCTTGGCCAGCTTAAGATATTTTTTATGACGGGCCCGGGCCCGCACGCTGCTTTTAACTCTGGGCATAACCTCAACCTCTCTTAAATATAAGGCAACAAACGTTCCAGACTTTTCATATTGGTTTTATCGACTAAAGTCATCTGGCGCAAGTGGCGTTTACGTTTCGGACTTTTTTTAGTAAAGATATGGCGATGATAAGCCTTGCTACGCTTCAGCCGGCCACCTCCGGTGGCCCGAAAGCGCTTGGCGGCGCCGCGATGGGTCTTGATTTTGGGCATTTCAATATCCTCTTAGGAAGCGCAAAGCTACCTGGCTGGTTTATTAGCTAGTTATATAAATATTTCCTCTACTTAGGGGCCAAGACCATGGTCATATGGCGACCTTCAAACTTGGGCTGCTGTTCCACTACGCCGATATCTTCTACCGCCGCGGCAATCTTTTTTAACAGGTTATAGCCCAGCTCGGGATGGGCTATTTCCCGGCCGCGAAAGACCAGGGAAACTTTGGTCTTATCTTTTTGGGTCAGGAAGCGGCGAATATTTCGGAGTTTAAAGGCAATGTCATGCTCCTCAATTTTCGGCCGGACCTTGACTTCCTTAATCTGGATCGTGGCCTGTTTTTTGCGTGCCTCCTGAGTTTTCTTGCTCTGCATATATTTGAACTTGCCGTAGTCCATGATCCGGCAAACCGGAGGCGTGGCCTGGGGAGCGACTTCTACCAAATCTAGGTGTTCTGCCGCGGCGCGTTCCAAGGCCTCGCTGATCGGCATAATACCGATCTGGCTGCCATCCGAGCCCACCAGGCGCACTTCCGGGGCAGTAATCTCCCGATTGATATTAACCTTCTTCTGGATGATACCCTCCTCCTGTACTGTCTACACCTCGTCTCAAGGTGGTCGGGATCTGTCCTTGGGCCTGCAGTTGTTGAACAAGTTCTTCAACCACCAGATTTTTTGATTCCGTGCCATCCAACTGGCGGACTGATAGGGTTTGGGAAGCTACTTCCCGATCCCCGACGATTATCATATAGGGAATTTTTTGCAGTTGAGCTTCACGGACTTTTAGTCCTAATTTCTCATTGCGAAAATCTTTTGCCACCCGGAGACCGGCCTCCTGGAGCCGCTGGGCCACCGCGGCGGCAAAATCCTGGGCCCGATCTGTGACCGGCAGCAGAATTACCTGCACCGGGGCCAACCAGAACGGAAAGGCGCCGGCGTAGTGCTCAATCAATACCCCTAAAAATCGTTCCAAAGAACCTAAAATTACCCGATGCAACATCACCGGCCGGTGACGGTTGCCGTCGGGTCCCACATAAGTAAGATCAAACCGCTCCGGTAGGGTAAAGTCGCACTGAATGGTGGCGCATTGCCAGCGGCGATTCAGGGCGTCCTTAAGCTTGATATCAATCTTCGGACCATAAAAGGCCCCCTCCCCCGCACAGACCTCGTACGGCAGCTGGCGGGCCTGCAGGGCCTTAACCAAAGCCTGGGTAGCCAGTTCCCATTCGGCGTCGGTGCCGATAGATTTTTCGGGGCGGGTGGAGAGTTCCACCTCATATTCGAAGCCGAACACCGCCATGACTTCGGCGACAAAATCGATCACCCCGGCGATCTCGGTCTCCACCTGCTCCGGGGTGCATAAGATATGAGCATCATCCTGGGTAAATTGGCGGACGCGAGTCAGGCCGTGGAGCACCCCAGACTTCTCGTGCCGGTTGACCGTCCCCAGTTCAAAATAGCGTATGGGTAATTCGCGATAACTCCGAATTTTCGATTTGTAGATCAGCATGTGGGCCAAACAATTCATCGGCTTGATGCCGTAGGCCTGACCCTCGACCTCAGTGAAATACATGTGTTCCCGATAATTCTCGAAGTGGCCGGAAGTTTTCCAAAGATTTAGTTTGAGCATCTGGGGACCGATGACCAATTGGTAGCCGCGGCGTAAATGTTCCCGGCGTTCGAATTCCTCGAGCAGATAGCGGACCATCGCGCCTTTGGGAAGATAAATCACCATCCCCGGCCCGGCTTCGTCTTCGATGATAAACAATTCCAGTTCGCGGCCCAGGCGGCGGTGGTCCCGGCGTTTAGCCTCTTCCAGATAATGGAGATATTGGGCCAGTTCCTCCGGCGAGGGGAAGGCGGTGCCATAAATCCGTTGTAACATGGGCTGGCGCTCGTCGCCGCGCCAGTAAGCCCCGGCAACGCTAGTGAGCTTGAAGGCCGGGATATAGCTGGTGGAGGGCACGTGCGGTCCGCGGCACAGATCAACAAAATCTCCCTGGCGATAGATGCTGATCCGCTCCTGGGCCAGGTCTTGTAACAATTCTAACTTATAGGTTTCCCCCAGACTGGCAAAGAGCTGCACGGCCTCGGCGTGAGTCACCTCCTGGCGCTTAAAAGGCAAGTCCTGGTCAATAATTTCTTGCATCCGGGCTTCGATACGGGGCAAATCCTCGGGGGTAAAGGGTTGCGGCGCATCAAAATCATAATAAAAACCGGATTCGATGGCCGGGCCAATAGTAACCTTGACGCCCGGGAACAGGCTGCGCACGGCTTCGGCCATGATATGGGAGGTACTATGCCGTAAAATTTCTAATCCGGCCGGAGTATCGATCAAAATCGGCTTAATCTGACAATCCTGATCCAAGGGGGAAGCTAGATCCACTTCTTGACCATTCACCTGGGCCGCGATTACCTGATGATCAGTAGCCACTCCAAGGCTTTCCAGGGCCTGGGCCACACTGACTCCCGACTCCAAGGTCACTTCCCGGCCTTGGTTGAGATTCACTCTAATCGTAGACATGCTAGTCTCATAAAAAAAGCACCCCAGTAACCGCAACGGATTACTCCAGATGCTTATCCTGTTACCTGCTGTTTATCGGCTGCGTTACGGAATTCAAATCCTGCGTTTTAAACACCTAGTCGTCGTTCAAACATCTGGCCTTTCAAGTCTTGATTATCGGTCAAAATTTCGCATAACAACCCCTTTCTGTCAAGAGATTTTATTACTGTCGGGGCTTCTCGGGGCAATTCGGCCGGAAGCCTAGCCTTCATTTCCCGGGTGGCAAAAAGTTCCTCCTTGTGGATTAATTGCCACGTCAGATGGCTTTCAACAAATATGCACTGGCGGCGCGCCCTGCGAGGCTGATTAGGAAAATACCGGCAACTGACTAAAGGCATAGCATAATTTGTCCAGCCCTGATCCGGCACTTTTAAATTACCAAATAAATTATATGCTTGTCAATTTAAAGGCTCAAGAGGCTATTAATTGCCAGGCGGCTCGTTAAATTTTTGGTAAATATTCAGTTGCCAGTTGTCAGTTAAAAATACTATTGATGTGGAAAATGGCTATCCTCGCCCAAGCAAGGTTTTATCGATAACCTCTGAAATTTACTCAGTTTAATGCTTACTGAGAACTGGTCCCTGAACACTTACCTGAATGTCTCCGGGCCATACTGGGAAATTGCGGGGAACCTTACCTGGTAGGCATGGATATTGCACAAAAATCCCCCAAGGGAGAATCAATTTAAGCAGGGGGGGACGATGGAGCTAAAATATATCATTGCCACCTTGATCTTGAGTGATTTCTATCTAACCATGCCGTTAAAAGAACGCAAGGCCTTGGTGCATAGATTATACTGCCTTTATGGCCGTCATGCGTATAACGGGGGCCGCGCGGAGCCAGAGACCGAGACACAGTCCAAGGCTAGTGTCCGGCTTGGGTAGGGAGCGGAAATGTTTGCCTAACCCTGACCGGTGGCAGGGGAGAGAGCTGGGTACAACAGGAGGCAGTCGCGAGCCCACCACTTTGGAGTCTGCTCCTTTGCCTGTGGTCTGGGCACAAAAAATCCAGGTCGGCTGGGGAGGGGAAAGTCTGGGCGTGATTTGAGGATGCCACCCATAACCTTATTAACCAATGAATATTGTTGACTATATTTATTAAAGAAGCCGAGACCTGCTTACCAAAAGGGTGATATTCTCCACGTTTAACAACTTCAACCTGACGTTTAAGCTTCCGGACGCGAAGACAAAAAATATCTATTTGGAAATTTAACTCCAATATCACGGCCATGGCGATTTTTGCCAGGGAATTTTCCCCCTGGTTATGCAAATAAGAAAAAAAAAGAGTAAAGCTGAGATCTGAGGGCGGCCAGGTTAATCTGGCTTTTTTTATTTTAAGCTGATGGTTTCAGGCTGGTTAGGAAAGTGTTTATTTTCCAGGGATCGGTTTTAGGTTCATGGAACCTCGTTGAGCTAGCCGCTCGAACCTGAGGTCAAACTTTAGGAGCTAATTTCTATTTCCGGGTCAGCGACTTTGACACCGGTCAGCGGTTCGGATAAATTCCTCTCTAACAATATCGGTATCGCTCTCAAGATAATCTCCCAAAAAATAAGGTCAAGGGATGGAGCCCGCGTGGATTGAGGTTAAGCATAGCCTGCAAGGACGGCTCCCAGCCCCGGTATTCAAGCTCTGGATTGAACCACTCCAAGTCACTCGTGGTTCCCAGGGAGAATTAGTGCTGGGATGCCCCAATGCCTTTGCGTTATACTGGGTACGAGCCTATTATCTGGACCTCATTCGTGAGGAGGTGGAACGGCTTTTAGGTGCCAGATTCCCTATAGATTTACAGGTCTTACCACCTGTGGCGCGCCAGACTACGACTCCGGTTCCGGTACAACCCATATTGCCGGCCATGAAAACCTTAGCGGTGCCGGGGCGCGGTCTGAACCGCAGTTTTACTTTTGACCAGTTTGTGGTCGGCGCCGGTAATCGCTTTGCCTTTCAGGCCTCCCGGGCTTTAGCCCGTAATGATAAGGTATATGGACGGACGCTGTTCTTGACCTCCTTGCCCGGCCTGGGCAAAAGCCACCTGTCGCAAGCGGTAGGTAACCATATTCACACCCAGAGCGGCGGCCAGCGGGTTTTGTATCTGACTGCCGAAGACTTTGCCAATGAAATGGTGACGGCCTTAAAACAGGGGCAGATGGAGCGCTTCAAGGATAAATTTCGGCATCAATGCGATATCTTATTGCTGGAGGATGTCCACTTTTTAAGTGGTAAGGAAAAAATCCAGACAGAACTATGTTATACGTTGGATTTTTTGGGCGACCAGCAGAAAAAGCTGGTTTTTACCAGCGGTTATGTGCCAGCCGAAATACCTAGTCTAAAAAAAGAACTGTACTCCCGCTTAAGTGCGGGGGTGATCACTCCCATCGCGCCGCCCGACTTTGATACCCGGGTCAAAATCCTGGCCAAGAAGTCAGATGATCGGGGGATCAAGATTTGTCAGCAGGTATTGGAATGTTTGGCCACCTATGTGACCCAAGATGTGCGCCAGATGGAAAGCGCCTTAGATAGTTTGGTGGCCAAATCGATCTTGCTCCCCGCCTCGATCACGGTGCGGTTAGCCGAGGAAGTGCTCTCCGACTTTCGGGTGGCCACCGAGAGTCTGAGCATGGAGAAAATTCAGCAACTTACCTGTCAGGTCTATCAGGTCAGTCTAGAGGAGCTGACCGGCCGGTCGCGCAAAAAAAAGCTGGTGCGTTCCCGAAATCTGGCCATTTATCTCTGCCGGCATTACACCCAGAAGACTCTCAAGGACCTGGCGCGGGCCTTTAAACGCACCCATTCAACCATTCTGCACGCCCTCGATAAGGTGGAGCGGGAACTGAAGGTCTCTTCGGCTTTAGGCCAGGAACTGAAATTTCTGGAGCACAAGCTGCAAAACCCCACCCCCACCGGGGAGTTTCCCAAATCCCGCCGTTAAACCCGGTTAGACACTTTGGGCACTGAGCATGCCATCCTTATAGCGGTGTTTGATCACTTTGCCTTCCACCAAAAAGACGATATCTTCGGCCACATTAGTGGCTAGATCGGCAATCCGTTCAATGTTACGGATAATGATAATATAGTGTAAGGCACGCCCCACGGCTGGGGTATCCTTGACCATAAAGTCAAGTAATTTATGAATATATTCGTCATCCAGGGTATCGACCTCGACGTCGCGCTGGCAGGCCTGGACCGCCAACAGGGGGTCCTGGTGGACAAAGGCCTCAATACTGGTGCGGACCATTTCCAAGGCGATGTCAGCCATTTTCTCAAGATCAATGGGTAATTTTAAAGGGGGACGCTGGTTCAGCTCTAAGGCGCGTTCGGCGATATTCACCGCCTGGTCACCGATGCGCTCTAAATCAGCATTGATCCGCATCGCCGCGGTAATAAAACGCAAATCCTTGGCCAGGGGTTGACGCAGGGCCAGAAGCTTAAGGCATTGTTCATCAATCTCCAGTTCCATATCATTGATGGCCAGATCGCCCATGATGACCTCTTTGGCCAACTCGGAGTCACGGTTGAGGACCGAGGCAATGCTATGCTGCCCGGCTTGTTCCGCGGCCTCGGCCATGCGGAGCAGATTCATTTTTAAGTCTGCCAGTTCTCTATCAAATTGTCTGACCATGGCTATCCCCTTTGGGTGTCCCAGATAGTAAGGGCTAACCTAATTCTAACATAAAATTAATAAACTTGAGCAACAAGTAATTGTTTAAACAAAATTTATTTCTCCCCAGAGGATGCCCCGGCTTGCAAAAATAGCCCGGAAATTTTTAAATCCAGCGATTTTAAGCTAACTAATGGAGATAAACAACCAATAACTTAATCCGGCTTAGTAGTTGCCGTCAGTGGAGGACCAGGCCATGGAGTCTGAACTGCCCGGTGATGCCGCGGGTCGTTGCTATCATTTGCGGGTCGGGACCGGAGAAGTGGCGCCCTTTGTGCTGACCTCTGGATCAGCGGATCGTATCCGGCGTTTGGCGGGCTACTTTGATAGAGTTGAGCTGGTGCGTCAGCAAAGAGAATTTTTAACCATTACCGGGTCCTACCAAGGTATCCGGATTACCGGCCTGGCTACTGGTATCGGCCCTGACAATACCGCCATTGCGGTCATCGAGGCGGTCCAGTACCAGCCGCAAGCTACCTTTATTCGGATCGGCAGTTGTGGCAGCCTCCAGCCGGAAATACAATTGGGTGATCTGATTATCAGTACTGAGGCCCTACGGTATGAAAATACTACTCAGTTTTATGCCCCCGCGGAGCTAAAAGCAGTGGCCGACCCGGTAGTTACCCAGGCCCTGACCGCAGCCGCCCAGGAGCGGGGGCTGGTCTATCATTGCGGTCTGACCTGCACTACCAGCGATTTTTACCACGGCCAGGGGCGCCAGGTACCAGGCTTTTCGGGCTGTGATCCGACTCTACTGCCGCGCCTTCAGGCCCAAGGAGTGCTGAATCTGGAAATGGAGATGGCGGCTTACTTTATTCTGGCCCAGGTTTCCGACTTTCCCCTGCGGGCCGGAGGCTTGACCGCGGTCTTTGCCGACCGTTGGCGAGGGACTTTTATTACCCCGGAAGAACTCGCCGCGGCCGAAGACCGCGCTATCCAAGTGGCTCTGCGGGCGGTCCTCCGTTTGGCCGAGAGGACTTAAACGACCTGACCTCAAGCGATTAACCTAAACTTCCGCCGGGATAATATTTTAAGTCTAGACTTTTTATGCCCAAGCATCTATAAACTAGGGCTTCCAACTTGACGAACCAGGTGATTTGGGTTACTTACCATGCAACAATTTCCGAGGATACCACTGTGAAAATTGCCATCATCGGTCCCGGGGCCTTGGGTTGTCTGTTGGTTGTCTGGCTACAGAAAGTGGCGACGGAAATATGGTTGGTCGACTACCGCCCTGACCGGGCCGCCTACCTCCAGGCCCAGGGTATCCGGTTAATCACCCTGGATGACCAGGAACAACACATAACGGTGAACTGCACCTGCGAGGCCCAGGATATCGGTCCCTGCGATCTAACCATTATGAGCGTCAAGGCTCATCAGACCCGGGCCGCGGCCCAGAGCCTGCCCCCCTTAATGGCCGGAGGGGGATTGGCCCTGACCCTGCAAAACGGCATTGGCAACCTGGAACAGATGGCCGCGGTGGTCGGCCCGGAACACTTGCTGGCCGGAGTGATCATGCATGGCGTAACCCTGCTGGAATGGGGGCAGGCCCGGCATGCCGGACCGGGGAAGACTATTTTGGGCATTCCACCCGGCTCCCAGGTCCGGCCGGAGCAGTTGGCAGACTGGGTATCCCGCTTTGTCGCCGCGGGTTTTGACTGTCAGAGTGCCGCCGACATTGTGGCGGTGATTTGGGATAAGCTCTTGGTAAATGTTGGTATTAACCCCCTTACCGCCCTTACCCGTCTGCCTAATGGCGGGCTGTTGGAAGTGTCCGAGGCTTGGCAGGTAACCAGTGCGGCGGTGCAAGAAGCCCAGGCGGTGGCCCAGGCGGTGGGTATTGCGATCAGCCCTGATCCTTTAAACCGCGTCCGGCAGGTCTGCCGAGCTACGGCCCGGAACCGCTCTTCCATGTTACAGGATGTGTTGGCCCAACGCCCTACCGAAATCGAGGCCTTAAACGGCCAGATCGTCGTCTTAGGTCAAAAGCTGGGGGTGCCTACGCCGGTTAACACGACTATCACCCATTTAATCCGGGCCTTAGAGAGATCTTATCTGCCCTCCCCGCCCTAATCGGGTTTAATAACAGCTTTGGTTGACGGTTCGGCCGACTATTGAGATTAACCTATTTATATTTAACTATATTTACAGAAAACAGAAAACAGAAAACAGAAAACTTTATAAGTTGCCTGTTATAATAAAGAGCCTATGGAATTAGCTATTCAGGCCCAAGGGCTCGACAAGGCTTATCGCACCGGTTTTTGGGGGCGGCAGGTCAAACCCGTGCTCCAGGGCCTAAATCTGGAAGTTCCCCAGGGGGTTATCTTTGGGATTCTGGGGCCTAACGGCGTGGGCAAAACCACGCTGATTTCCATCCTGGCCACCCTGCTGCGCCCCGACGCCGGGGAGGTGGTGGTATTGGGTCTGGATGTCCGCCGCCAGGCCTCACGCCTCCGGGAGCGGATCAACCTGGCCGGCGGCGCCACCAAGTTTATCTGGTCTTTAACCGTGGTCGAGAATTTACGTTTTTATGGCCATCTCTATGGGCTGTGGGGGACGCCCCTGGCCGCCCGGATTGAAGAATTGATCGAGTTATTTGAACTAGGCCCGCAGCGCCAGATCCCCTTTGATCGGCTGTCCTCCGGCCTCAAACAACGTCTGGCCCTGGCCAAGGCCCTGATCAATACCCCGCAATTGTTATTCCTGGATGAACCGACCGGCGGTCTGGATCCGGTAATGGCCCAACACACCCGGGACGAAATCCGCCGCCTTAATCAGGTTACCGGCCTGACCATTCTGCTTACCACGCATAACCTGCGGGAAGCGGAATACCTCTGTGATGAGGTGGCCTTCTTGCAGCAGGGCCGGGTCCTGGCCCGTGGCTCCATCCCGGAGTTGCAGGCCCGTCTGGGCATGGGCGATCAACTTATCCTGACCTTTGAGAACGGCCCGGCCTGCCTGGATTATAGCCGTTTGCCGGGGTTATTGAGCTATCAGGAACGCCCGCCGGTGGTGGAACTGGTGGTTGATCAGGCGGAATTGCGCCTGGCCCCGATTCTGGCGGAATTGCAGCGCAACGGCAACTCTCTCACCAAGGTGCAGGTCCGCGAGGTCGATTTAGAGGTATTATATCGTGAGCTTACTCACTGAAGGCATTAAAATCTGGGCCTTTGCGGCCCGGGGCGGCATCATGAATCGCCGCAATTTTTTTGCCATGTTTGAGATGTTTTTCTGGCCCCTGGTGGCGGTGTTTTCGGTGGGCCTGCTGACCCAATTCCTGCGCCTGGATGAGGCCACCGTCTCCTTCGTGTTGACCGGCGCCCTGGCCATGAACACCATGCAGATCGTCCAACTGGACATTTCCTATGCCTTGCTCTATGATGTCTGGAGTAAAAGCCTCAAACACGGCTTTATCGCCCCCATTCGCCTGGGGCATATTGTCCTCGGGTCCGGGTTGATCGGCTTATTGCGCGGCCTGGTGGTGTTTGTCATTATGGGGGTGCTGAGCGTCTACTATTTTGATATGGAGCTGTTACGCCCCGGCTGGGTGGCGCTGGTTTGGTTCCTGATCGGGCTTTTTTTAATGGCCGCGATCGCCGGGACCCTGGTCATCGCCCTGGTGCTGATCTTTGGCCACCGGGCCGAAATCACCGCCTGGGCCATCACCTATCTGTTGATGATCCTCTGCGGGCTTTATTATCCGATATCTTTATTGCCCAACGGGGCGCGCTGGCTGGCGGAATTTATCCCGCTGACCTTTTTCCTGGAGTACTTTCGCAGCTTCTATGGCTTTCCCGCGTCAGTCGCGCATCCCTTAGAGTGGGGTCTGCTGCTCGGTCTGGGTTATCTGGTGGTCAGTTACCTCCTCATGGTTCTGAGCCTGAGAGCTTCGCTCCAGCGCGGCACGCTGGTCAAGCTCTCGGAATAAATGAGGTTTCCATGATCGGCGTCTTTGACTCCGGCTTTGGCGGCCTGTTGGTGCTGAAGGAATTCTTACGGCTGCTCCCTGACTATGATTATCTTTACCTGGGGGATAACGCCCGGATTCCCTATGGCACCCGTTCCGATGAAGTGGTCTATCGCTTCACCCACCAGGCCGTGGATTACCTGTTTCAACAGGGTTGTATCCTGATTATCCTGGCCTGCCACACCGCCTCTTCCAAGGCCCTGCGGCGGATTCAGCAGCAGTATCTCCCGGTGCACTACCCCGACCGCCGGGTGCTGGGGGTGGTCATCCCCACGGTGGAGGCTGCCCTGGCGCGCTCAGGGCAAGGGCGCATCGGCGTCATCGGTACCGAGGGCACGGTGACCTCCAACTCCTTTGCCATTGAGTTGAAAAAATTAGCCCCGGATACCCAGGTATTTCAACAGGCCTGCCCGCTGTTGGTCCCCATCATCGAAGCCGGCGAGCAGGAGTGGGAAGGGACCGCACTGATCCTGAAAAGGTACTTAGCCCCCTTAAACCAGGCCCAGGTCGATACCCTGATCTTAGGTTGCACCCACTATTCGATTGTCAAACCCCAGATCCAGGCCCTGATGAACCATGACCTGGAGATCATCTGCTCGGCCGAGGTGACCGGGGGAAAACTGGCCGAATATCTGAGGCGGCATCCGGAAATCGAGACCCGGCTCTCGCGTCAGGGCCAGCGCCGCTACCTGACTACCGACCTGACCCCCGGCTTCCAGAGGCTGGCCAGCCTGTTTATGGGCCACCCGATTGCGCCCGAAATCGTGGAATTGTAAGCCCCAGCCGAATCAATTTCAGCTCTCGTTGCCCAGCTGAAATTGGGTGCGCAAGGTTTAGGGACAAGCTAAGCTTGGCAACCCAGGACTTGCCCAAGTACAACTTGGGCACGAGGTAAACCAGCCTATGAAACCTCAGCAGACCGTAGGGCGGGAAAGCGAAGCGCATCCCGCCTTTTGCATCTCGGGCACGCCTTATCCTACCAAGATAGATGGGCATCCTTATTTCGTTCCCAAGTACAACTTGGGAACGAGTTGAACAAAGACATTTTCAGGACAGAAAAAACCTCCGATTTATTGAACCCGGAGCGGCACGCCCAGATAGAGCAAATATTCCTGGTTGCCTTTGGGTCCCAAGATCGGCGAGGGTAAATGCCCGAAAACTTCCAGGCCCAAGGAAGTGGCCAGGGCTTTGAGATCTTCCACCACCTGCAGTTGTAGCCTCGGATCGCGCACTACCCCGCCCTTGCCCACCTGGTGGCGTCCGACCTCAAACTGGGGTTTGACCAACGCCAGGATGGCCCCCCCCGGACGCACAAATTCCCGGACCTTGGGTAACACCAGGGTCAGCGAAATAAACGACACGTCGATGGTGGCCAGATCAATCGGTTCCGGAATGGCTTCGCGCGGCAAATAGCGGATGTTGGTGCGTTCCAAGATAACCACCCGGGCATCCTGCCTTAAGCTCCAGGCCAGTTGCCCATAGCCCACATCCACGGCATAGACCCGCTTAGCCCCCCGTTGCAGCACACAATCGGTAAACCCGCCCGTGGACGCACCGACATCCAGAATTACTTGGCCGGCCACGTTGATCTGAAAATGCTCCAGGGCCGCAGCCAGTTTGACGCCCCCGCGGCTGACATAGGGGATATCGGCGGTTTGCAAGGTCAGAGGGGCTTGGGACGAGACCAGGGCCCCGGCCTTGGTTACCGGCACTCCGGCCACCAGCACCTTGCCGGCCAGGATCAGGGCCCGGGCCCGCTCCCGGCTGGCCGCCAGGCCGCGCTCCACTACTAAACAGTCCAGCCGTGTTTTGGATCTTGGTGCCGATTTCAGTTTTGCCCCCCGGTGTTGCCTTATATTTAACCTTTAGGCCCCCGGTTGATCAACTTATCATTAAGGAGGGGCAGTCTCCCCAGCAAAGATCGTTGCCCCGTCAACGGACCGGCCCCTTTTTAACAGATGCGCGGTAATTGGTCGCCGCTGGCTCGCTCCAGGCGGCGGGTGGTGCCGATCGGCGTCGTTAAGGTCAGACGGCCAGTCTCCCCGTGGCTGACCTCACCCACTACACAGGCTTGGGCCCCCAAAGGGTGGGTCCGCATCAGTTCTAAGACCTGGCTGGCCTGATTAGCCGGCACCAGGGCGACAAACCGGCCTTCACAGGCCACGTGCAGCGGGTCCAGGCCCAAGAGTTCGCAAGCGGCCCGAACCGCCGGGTTAAGAGGCAGGGCCTGTTCGTCCAGATGGATATGCACCTGAGCGGTTTCGGCAATCTCCACCAGGGCGCTGACCAGCCCCCCGCGGGTCAGATCCCGCAGGCAATGGATCTCAATCCCAGCCTCGATGAGGGCCAGTACCAGGTCGGCTAGGGGCGCGGCATCGCTTTCGATCGGGGTCTCAAAGGCCAGTCCCTCCCGCACCGCCATCACCGCCATCCCGTGGCGTCCCAAGTCACCGTTGACCAGCGCCATGTCGCCGGGCCGTACCCGGGCCGGGGCGATATCTAAGGTATGGGTGATCAGCCCTAACCCGGCAGTGTTGATGTAGAGGCCATCGCCCTGGCCTCTTTCCACTACCTTGGTATCGCCGGTCACCAGTTGCACCCAGATCGGAAGAGCGC
>JAQVHY010000021.1 GCA_028695935.1 Desulfobacca sp. | reverse complement strand
CCCGCTTCGCGTTCCGGCGAAAATAGTCCCGATAAAAGGTCAGGGTATCTAACTTACGCTTACCGAAAGTAACCAGATCGGTAGTATAGGCCAGCTTAACAAAACGGCTGCCAAAGTCCAGGCCCAGGATGGAGGCTCGGGTTAATGGTTTAGCGGCGCAGGACATCAACAAACGCCTCCAAACGCATTCGGGTCCGGTGGTCCAGGGCGGAGGGCCGGTCGCCTTCAATGGTCAGGATCGGCACCGCTAATCGCTGCCGGAGCAGCAGATCCTGGGTTTGCCGGAAACAGAAATTCTGAGTATAATGAATCAGGCCATCCAAATGACGGATCCTAATTGCCTCGGCAATGTCTTTGATGCGGGCAAAAACATCATAGGGATAAGTATAGGCCAAATACTGTCCGACCAGATCCTCCCCAGCGCCCGGCATGCTGAACTGGCGGGGCACCTCGTTAAACACCACCTCCGCCCCCAGACCCTGCAAGTACTCAAAAAGATCGCTAAAGATCGGCGGAATGCCGATTAACCCTAAGCGGACGAGGGCGGTGCGCCGCGGCCGCTGGCGGGCCTGGTCCAAAAAGGCGGTCAGTTGCTCAGCGAAAGCGTTGACATCCGAGTTAAAATCCGAGCTGGCGATCAAAAACTGAAAATTCTCCCGGCCGCTGACCCGACCCTCCTGCCAGGTAAGCTCATCCAAGGCAAGTAAATCCTGACGCAGCGGCGCCAAGCGGTCCTGAATCTGCCTGACCTGGGGCCCATCCACCCCGAACCGGGCCATTAACTGCTCGATCTGTTGGGCCAGCAGCCGCCGATTCCGGGAAAAGGGGAATTCAAAGGAGACCAGATCCCGGCCCTGAGCCTGCAACAGTTCCATCAGGGCATGGGTATTGGAGCAATCACCCTGGGTCACGGCGATGACTACCGTAATTTCCGGATGTTCCAACAAGGTCGCATAAATCCCCTTGATCCAGGCGCAGACGGTGCGCGGGAAGCCGGCTTCCTCGGCCTGGGCCACCCGGCGATAGGCCGACTCCGAGGCGATAAACAGGTTATTGAGATCGACCGGCACCAACCCCGCGGCTAAGATGACCTCCACCGGAATAGTGGTAGTCAGGCCGACTTTGGTGCCGGGTCGGTAATTTGTCCCAGGCATATTGGTTAAAGCGCTTGAGATTAAAATTTAATTGATCTTTATATATTATATCAAAAAACAAAGGGGCAGACAGGCTGTTCTACCCCCTTAAGAACAATACCGCAACAATTGTTTAGCCAGCGCTGGCTTGCCGCAATAGGCTGTTAGGCTCCGGGTCGGGCTCCAAAGATCGCGGTGCCGATCCGCACCAGGGTGGCGCCTTCCTCGATGGCCGCCTCGAAGTCGCCGGACATCCCCATGGACAGCTCGGTCAGTTGGATTTCCGGGAAAGATTGGTTCAGTCGTTCGCGTAATTCTCGCAGTTCTTTAAAATAGGGCCGGACGGCTTCTGGATCGTTAAACCAGGGGGGCATGGTCATCAGCCCCCGGAGCCGCAGATGTGGCAGGGCGGCGATGGCCTCGATCAGGGCTTTGGTGTCTTGGGCCGCCACCCCGGACTTGCTGGCCTCCCCGGCCAGATTGACCTCAATCAGGATGTCCTGGACCTTATTCAATTTCTGAGCGGCTTTCTCTAAGGCTTGGGCCAGCTTCAGGCGATCGACGGAGTGGATCAGATCAAAACCGGCTACGGCCCCGGCGGCCTTGTTGGTTTGCAGGTTGCCGATAAAATGCCAGCTTACCACCTGACCCAAGGCGGCAATCTTGGTTTGGGCCTCCTGGAGATAATTTTCTCCCAAGATCTTCACCCCGGCGGCAATAGCCTGGCGCACTCGCTCCAGGTCGACGGTCTTGCTGACCGCTACCAGCTTGACTTCGTCGGGCTGCCGACCCACCCGCTGGGCCGCCGCAGCAATTTGGTCTAGCAGGTGGCGCAAGTGATCAGCAATGGGATTCATGGTGCGGCCTCCAGACCAAACACCCGGCGGGTATTATTCCAGGTATGTTGGGCCACGGTAGCCAGACCCACCCCTTTCAGGTCAGCTAAAGTTTGGGCGGTATAGACCACGAAAGCCGGTTCATTTCTTTTGCCGCGGCGAGGCTGGGGGGCCAGATAAGGGGCATCGGTTTCAATCAACAAACCTTCCAGGGGCAATTTCTTTACTACCTCCCTTAAGGGATCGGCATTAGGGTAAGTCAAAACCCCGGATAGCGACAACACCAGACCCAGATCAAGGAAGGCCCGGGCCTCATCATAGGAACCGCCAAAACAATGCATAACGCCGCCCGGCAGGCCGGGGGCATACTCCCGCAGGATAGCCAGCGTATCAGCGGTGGCCTCCCGGGTATGAATGACTACCGGTTTATTGAGCGACTGAGCCAGTTCTAGCTGGCGCTGGAACCAATGTTTCTGCACTTCTGCCGGGGCGCGGTGACGGTAGTAATCCAGGCCAATTTCACCGATCGCCACTACCTGCGGTTGCGTCGCCCAACGCCTAAGCTCAGCAATGGTGGTTTCCTGGAGATGGCCCACGCCGTGCGGATGAACGCCGACGGTGCAGTAGATCTGATCGTGTCTTTGCGCGGTGTTCAGAACTTCAGCGGCATTGACGAGGCTAATACCGATATTGATAATTAATTCCACCCCGGCTTCCCAGGCCCGTTGAATCACCTGGGACTGATCGGTCTGGAACTCGGGCATATCAAGGTGGGCGTGCGAATCAGCGAAACGAATGTCAGACATTATCCCTTGGCCTATAGACTAAAGCCGATCTATGTGATAAGATAACTCAAATTTGCCGAGGCCGCAAGGTTATAGTGTGTTACGTCTGATTGCTATCTTGATCCTTATGGGATGGAGCCTGACTACAGGTTTCCTACCGGCCCGGGCCCAGGAATGGAGTCATGGGCCCTTAGAATGGCAGGAACTGGGAAAAGGTTTGTATTTTGCTCAGGTTACGGTATTCGATGATCATCGTGGGGTAGGCTTTATCTCCGTTGTGCGGATTGATCCCAATTATAATGCCTTTCGGATCTTCCATGGCACCCCTCAAACCATCATTGCCTGGCAAGAATATAGCGGGGCCTTAGTCTTGTTTAACGCCAGTTATTTCCGTCCTAACGATGAACCCTGTGGACTCATCATTGCTGACGGCGAGCTTTGGGGGCCCTATAATAATTACGCCATGCGCGGCATGTTTGTCTCAGAGCCCAAAGGCATTTCACCAGATTTGCCCCGGGCCACCATCTTGGATCTGACCGTGACCAGGATCCAGCCCAAAAATCTGCCCTGGACTCAAGGGGTCCAATCTTTTCCCTTACTGCTGGATTCTCAAGGTCGCATCCGGGTTAAAAAAACCTCCCTGATCGCCCCGCGCACGGTAATCTGCACTGACCGTAAAGGAAATATCCTGGTTATCAATAGTCCGGATAAGTACTTCACCCTTTACGAATTGGCCCGTTTCCTCAAGACCAGTGAGTTTGACATCGACACCGCCCTCAATCTGGACGGTGGTTCCATGGCGCAGCTATTTATCAAGACCTCGGAATTCAGTTTTTCCTCTCCTTCCTTTCTGGAGAGACAGGCGCGGGAACTGATCGACCCCCGGATGGTCCTCTTACCAACGGTGATCGGCGTCTTCCCCCGTCCCAAATAGAGCCGATGAAACGATATCTGATCATTGGGGCCGGACATTTCGGTTATCTGGCCCTCAGTCGCCTGGCCCAACAAGAGCCGGAAAGCTACTTCACGGTGATTGATCAGCAGCCGGAGGCCCTGGAGGATTGCCGCATACCCGGATTAGCCCATCTACGGTTGCAGCCAGGCGATGGCCTGGCCTTTTTAATGTCCGAGCTGCACGATGACTCTGGTTATGATTGGATCATCCCGGCCATCCCTCGACATGTGGCCTTTGAATGGGTCTGGCGACGACGTCCCCCCCAGGCCGGCTGGCAGATAATTCCGGTGCCCCCCGAAGTAGAAAACCTGAGTGTCCAGGCTTTTCGAGGCTTACAGGGGGAAGTGCTCCTCAGTATGGCGGATTTCATCTGCCCGGATGATTGTCCCGAACCGGACGATCAGTGTCGGGTAACCGGTCTGCCCCGAGTCGGCACCCTGTATGAAGTCCTGGAAGATTTACTGGTACCCGGGTTTGCCTCACTGGTAATCCGCAGTCAGCAACTGGCTCCCGGCGTCGGCGGTTATCCACCGGCCGACCTGTGTCGATTAGAGCAGCAGGTCCGCACCGGACCCGATAAGCTGTTGATTGCCACGGCCTGTCGTTGCCATGGGGTAGTACATGCCCTTAGTAAAAAGGATGAGTGAGGACTAGGTGGCCTTTGATTTTTCCGGTATTATTGGTCAATCCGCGCGCATGCAGGAAATTTTTGCCATGCTCAGCCTGGTGGCGCCCTCGGATGCCAATATCCTGCTGCTCGGAGAAACCGGGACCGGGAAAGAGATTGTCGCCCACGCCATCCATAAACACAGCCGGCGGCGGGAAGGGCCGTTTGTGGTGGTGAACTGTGCCGCCCTACCCGAAACTCTCCTGGAAAGCGAGTTATTCGGCCATGAGCGGGGGGCCTTTACCGGCGCGGTCGCCCGCAAAGAGGGGCGCTTTTATCTGGCCCATCAAGGAACCCTGTTTTTAGACGAAATCGGCGAACTGTCGCTCACCACCCAGGCCAAGATTCTGCGGGTTTTGCAATCGCGCGAGTTCGAACCTTTGGGGAGCAATCGTACCTTTAAGGTTGATGTCCGCATCATTGCCGCCACTAACCGGCATTTGGAGGTCGAGGTCCGTGAAGGGCGTTTCCGTGAAGACCTCTATTATCGCCTCAATGTGGTCTGCATCGCCCTGCCGCCGTTACGGGAGCGCCACGATGACGTAGTGCTGCTGGCTCAATATTTCTTGGCACATTATAATAAAAAAAATGCCCGCCAAGTCCAGGGCCTCGCCCCGGAGGTGCTGAGAATTTTCCGCAAGTACTCCTGGCCGGGAAATGTTCGGGAGCTGGAAAACGTCATCGAAAGGGGCGTAATCCTATGCCCGGCAGGCATCCTGACCGTTAAGGAATTGCCTCCCGCCCTGCAAGAGTTGGCCGGCTATCCCCTGGCCGAGAATATGACTGACGATAGCGCTTCGGAGCCCAGCCTGGTGGAATTGGAACGGGAGCTGATTTTACGGACCATCGATAAGGTGGGCGGCGACCATCGGCAAGCTGCCATGATTCTGGGAATCTCTATGGAGGAATTAAGCCTGAAACTCAAGTCTTATGGCGGCGAAGCTTAGAAGTTCGCGGCCTTACTAAAGAGCCAGCTTAACCAAAGGAGAAGCGATTCATGTTTTATCCACCGTTACTGATGATCTTCATGCTGATCTTTTTGGTCCTGGCCATTTTTCTATTCGCCTTTTTACAGGTGGGGGTAATCGGGCTGGCTTTTGCTAAATTGGGATTGCCTCCCCAATATCTCTTTGGCCTACTGATGGCTACCTTGTTGGGCAGTATGGTCAATATTCCCATTACCCAACTGGAAAGCGAGGAATTAGTTCACGACGAGATAGTGAGCTATTTCGGCATGCGTTATCGAGTGCCGAAGGTTATTCGCCCGCAAAAAACGGTATTGGCCATTAATGTGGGAGGGGCGTTGATTCCGCTATTGATCTCCATTTATCTGATATTAAAGATCAACCACGTAATTCTGCCGGTTTTGGTTACCGGTCTGGTAGCCCTGGTGTCCAACCGGCTGGCCCGGCCCGTCCCGGGTATGGGTATCGCCATCCCCGCCCTGATTCCGCCGATTATTGCTGCGGTAGGTGCCTTAATATTGTCCCCCGCGGAGATTCGGGCCCCGATCGCCTATATCGCGGGCACTATGGGAACCTTAATCGGTGCAGATTTGCTGAAAATCAAGGAATTGCGGCATCTGGCCGCGCCGGTGGCGTCCATCGGCGGGGCCGGAACCTTTGACGGGGTATTTTTAAGCGGCATCATCGCTGTATTGCTCAGCTAGTCTGAACTAAAGGCCGGCCAGAAAAAATTAATCGAAAGGGAGGAGTTATGAAACGACGGTTCGGCTGGAGGACGTTAGCATTAATTCTCGGCCTGAGCATCCCCCTGCTGGCCTGGGTGGATATTTCCGGCAATACCATCAACCCCGATTACGTAGCGCGCATTAAAGACGGCCAGACCACCAAAAATGAGATTATGCTGCTGTTCGGCGAACCTCAGGAGGTCCAGCGCACCCAGATGGGACTGGTCTTCACCTATCAGAGTTACCGGGACGCGACCATGCCGGCCTTTACCAAGGAAAGAGAGATTAATGAACAGTCCACCGTGCCATTTTTCCTGGATGATAAGAAAACCGTTAAGAAGGTGCCGGTTAAGAAAAAGGGTAAAATTCTGCATAGCACCTTGACCGTTCGCTTTAAACCCGACGACTATACGGTAGATCAGCATACCTATAAAGTCCATGACGCCAAGGAAAAAATCTCTGTCAAGTAACTCTGTTCCCTGACTTGATGACTTCCCTCCACCTTCCCTGGCGTTTTCAACGGCTGCTGGTGGAAGAGGCCGCCCGGGAAGATGAAGTAGCCCGGCGGGTGCAATCCCGGCTGCCTCATCTGCCAGTGGAAATCATCCGTGATACTGGCGATCTACGCCGGCGGATTAATGACCCCCTGGCGGATATCAGCCAAGCCAAGCGCACCCTCTTGTTAGCCCACCAAAAAGGGCCGTTCTGGCGACCCTGTCCGGGCACCAAAGGCTACCTCTGTTGTGGCTACCAAGTTTTGCAGGTGGCTACCGGGTGCCCCATGGACTGTAGTTACTGTATTCTACAGAGCTATCTTAATCTCCCGGCGATCACCATTTTTACGAATGTTTATGATCTGTTGACCGAACTCCAGACCCGCCTCACGGCCAGCCCCCCGCAGATTTGGAGGTTAGGGACCGGGGAATTTGCCGACAGCCTGGCCCTGGATGACCTCATGGGCCTGAACCAACCCTTGATTCAGTTTTTTGCCCGTCAGTCCCATGCGGTGCTGGAGATCAAGACCAAATGCACGCTGATAGAGCCATTATTACCCTTGGGACCCAATCCCCAGGTCATATTCGCCTGGTCCCTCAATCCCCCTAAAATCATCCGCCAGGAAGAGCACTATACCGCGCCATTGGAGGCCCGGCTCCGAGCGGCCCGGCGCGCCGCGGCGGCCGGGTTCCGTCTGGCCTTCCATTTTGATCCGCTGATTTATTATCCTGACTGGCAAAACGATTACCGACAGACCGTAGAGCTGTTGTTCCAGGTAGTGCCACCTGAAGCCATTGCCTGGATCAGCCTCGGGGCCTTGCGCTTCATGCCCCGCCTGAAGGCGATTATCCGGAGCCGTTTTCCGGCCAGCCGGATTGCCGAGGAGGAATTTATTACCGCACTGGATGGCAAGCAGCGCTATTTCAAGACCTTGCGCATCGAGATGTATGCTGGCCTGCTAAAGTGGATCCGCCAGCAGGCCCCGGAGGTCCTGGTCTATCTCTGCATGGAGAGTCCGTCGATCTGGCAGGCGGTTTTTGGGTTTGTCCCGGCCGGCGGGGAACTGCCCCGCTTACTGGACCGGGCCGCGGAAAAAGGTTGGACCCAGCCCCGATAGGTGGCCAGACCCAGCCAGGCCCAATTGTTGCCGTAATAGTCATCGGGCCGGTTGAAATAACCTCCCTCACTGCCCTGCTGATAGGTGGCGACAATCTTAGCGGCCCACTGTCGGGCCAGGTCCGGCTGCTCTCCGGCCAGGGCCGCGGTCAACAGGCCAGCATAGAGCACCGGACTTTCGTAATCCACCAGCGGCTGCCCCTGGTAGCTATAAACCGCCGCCAGTCTTTGCTTCTGGTCCCACTCCTTAGAGAAAAAGCTTAATACCGAATTTTGCAGGCACAAGGTTGCCCGCGGCTCTTTAAACCACAGCTTATCCAGCCCGATCCGCCAGGGAAGGCGCACCGCTTCCCAACCAAAGTCAGAGCCGCGTTCCGCATCCGGGGCAAATTTATCCGGCGCGGTCAGCACACACCAGTCCGGGAAAAGACCGACCCCCTGCCAGTTCCCCAACCGACGGCCTAATTTTTCCAGGGCATAATAAGTGGAATCAATCAGTTCTAACCACCGACGATCCTGGGTCACCAGGTAAAACAGCCGATAGCCGGCTGGAGAAAAGTATGAAGGGTTTAAGGACAAAGGCAGCTTCGGCTCGATCCAGCTTCCCGGGGTCAACCAGCGGCGGCCGGAGGCATCCACTGCGGTCTCTCGGGCCAGGATGTCCTTGAGCACCTGCTGGGCCTTAACCAGATAGTCCGGCAGGGGCCGGGACGGTCGGCCCCATTGCCGGTGGGCCAGGATTAAGGCCAGCGCATAGTCCAGGTCGGCATCACTGGCGCTATTCCAATCTAGCACCTGCCATTGCCCGCTTTTAGTCTGGCCCCAGCGCCAGGCCAGGAGATGGTCCCCTTTTTCCGGAAGCCGCGACAGATGGGTTTCGGTCCAGGCATAACTGCGATCAAAGGCGGCCTGATCCTGGCTCCACACCGCCCGCAACAGGGCATAGGCCTGGCCTTCCGAAATGCTGTCCTGCTGGTTTTCAGGCCGGATCACCCGGCCGTCCGGGGAGATAAAATTGCCCCGATAGCTTTCCCAACTCTGAACCAGAATCCGGTCGATTCGGGCCGTCCAGTCGGAATCGGCGGGCGGCGTGGAGCAGCCTAAAAGAACGGAGCTGACTAGTACCAGGACTAACCATTTAAGGAACCTGAATCTGATCACTGGAGCACCCCCAATGCCATAATATCCTTGGATTTGGGTTTTCGAAAATATTGCCGTCAACAGTCTATAATAGCTTATCATCCCGGCACCGTCACAGCTAATACAAATGCTTTAGGTTTTTACCTTATATGCCGATTAATCAGTAATAGATTGGTGAAAGGTTAAAGATGACTGCTCAATCTGAGCATTCCCCAGATGTGAAATCTACTGCCCAGAGCCCGACTACCGATTCCCAGACTCGGAATTGGGGGCCGGACGAGGCAATCGGCGTTATCTTGCACAGCATTGAGGAAGGCCCTCTTATTCCAGCTTTTCGCAATAATATCCAAGAGTTGCTATCTGTTCAAGGCGATACTTATGGTTCCGTACAGGCCACGTCGCGCATCATTTTGCGTGATTTTTCACTCACCACCCAGATCTTAAAATTGGTCAACACGGTCTATTTCAAAACCTATTGGCACCAGGTGCATACCATCACCAACGCCATTATGCTCTTGGGCCTGGAACGTATTCGAAATTTAGCCGTGGGTTTGCGATTGTTCGAGAATTTTAGTCGCTCTCAGAATCTCTATCCGCTGCGACGCTTAATTATCTCCTCTTTTTTTACGGCCTTATTATCTCAGGCTTTGACCCAAGACGACCGCCGCTATCAAGGGGAGGAGATCTTTATTACGGGACTGTTATTCAACCTGGGAGAGTTGATTGCCGCCTATTATCTTCCCGAAGATTATGAACGGATTCTCCAAATTGCGGCGCAGCAGGGCATAACCCGTTCCCGGGCTGCTAAACGGGTACTCAAGGTATCTTGGGAAGAATTAGGTCTGGCCATCTTAAGAAAATGGCAGTTCCCCGCAGGGCTGGTAAAGCGATTGATTTATCTCCATATGGGAAGCGATACCCGTGAGGGCGATGAAGCCCGCTTGCGCCTGCTGGTCCAAAACGCCCACGAACTAAGTCAGAGCTTATTAGAGGCCAAGTTCAGTCCTGAGGAGTGGCAAAATCGCCTTCAGCACTGTGGAAAAAGACTGGGATTAACCTCGGATCGGCTCGACCAGATAATAACCACCAGTATTGACGGTATTCTAGAATTGACTAAGACGCTCAAAATAAATCTTCAGGAATTAAATCTTCCTATCTTTAGTATCAAGGGTACTTCCCAAAATCAATTAAACTCAGAGGCATCGGTTTCCGGCGAGGATCAGCAAGCCCATCCAGATAGCCAGTCTTCAGGGCGAATACGCCCACCGCTCGCCAGAGAAACTATGGAACTGGAAAAACTTCGTTTATTTCATTGGGTGATCGGAGAAATCAATCAGGCCCTGGTTACTCACGTCGGGATCAATGAGATTATGGGGATGATAGTTGAAGGCATCTATCGCAGTATCGGCTTTGATCGGGTCATTTTTGCCATTCTCAATCCGGCGCGCACCCAGATCAGCGCTCGCTTTGGCCTGGGTGCCGGAATAGAGGACTTATTACCGGTCTTGCAACTGCCATCCTCACCTAGTGATAATATCTTCGCCCAAGCGCTGGCCGAACGTCGGGAGTATGAGTTTAAAGCTGGTGATCAGCAAGGTAATTTAAAGCTGATGCCAGAACGCTTTTGGGAAATAATCGGGGATGCCAACTTTTTGGTCAGCCCTATCCTGGTTAATGAGGTGCCAATCGGATTATTTTACGTGGACCGTTGCGGCTCCTGGGGATCGTGCAGCGATGAAGATCGCCAGAGACTGGAGATTTTTCGAAATCTAACCACAATTGCCCTGCGTTGCTGTTGCAGCACATTTTCCACCTCTCAGTTCAAGGTGCCTTAAGCTTACGTGCGATCTGTCGGACCTGGGCCATGGCCTCCTCTACCTCAAAGGTCAGCACCTGTCGATCCCTTACAACCACTCGACCGTTAACCAAAACGGTGCGGACATCCGCCCCGCTGGCTACATAGACCAGATGTGAACATGGATTATACATCGGTATCATATGCGGTTGCTGGCAGTCAATGACGATCACATCCGCCCTTTTGCCGGGTTCCAGAGACCCTAGCTCCTGATCCAGATCAAGCACGCGCGCACTGCCACGGGTCGCCAATTCCAGGACTACAGCAGCTGGCAAGACGGTAGGATCGAGGTGATGGACCTTGTGGAGTTTGGCAGTGGTATCCATTTCCTGAAGCAGATCCAGGTCATTGTTGGAAGCGCAGCCGTCAGTACCCAAGCCCACGTTGACGCCGCGGGCCAGCAATTCCACTACCGGAGCGATGCCGGAGGCGAGCTTCATATTGCTTTCCGGGCAGTGCACCACTGAGGCCCTTTGCTGGGCCATGAGTTCCAAATCGGCCGGGCTTAAGGCCACGCCGTGGTCGGCCACTAAGCGGGAATTGAGCAATCCCAGCCGATGCAAATGGCCTACCGGGGTCGCCCCATAACGGGCCTGGCAATCCTTGACTTCCTGCCAGGTCTCGGCCAGGTGAATAATCAATCGGACTTCGTGCCGCGCCGCCAGTTCGCCACAACGGACCAGCAGCTCTGGGGAACAGGTGTAAATCGCATGGGGCTGGATGGCTACCTGGATGAGCGGATCAGCTTTCCAGCGCAAACATAAATCCTCGCTGAATTTGAGACCATTCTCAGGGGGCCCATAATTGGTGGAAGGAAAATCGTAAAGCACCTCGCCGATCACGGCCCGCATCCCGGCCTCCGTGGCCGCCTGGGCCACCGCATCGGCAAACAGATACATATCGCAGAAAGTGGTAGTCCCAGAGAGCAACATCTCCGCAATCGCCAGTTTGGTGCCCCAATAAACCAAATCCCGATCGATATGCCGCTCTGCCGGAAAGATGTATTCATTCAGCCATTCCGCCAGCGGTAGATCATCGGCCAGACCCCGAAAGCAGGTCATGGCCGCGTGAGTATGGGCGTTGATCAGACCAGGAAGTATTATATCACCTGTATAATCAAGTACCTGGGTAGATTCATATCGAGCCTCGATCTCGATCCGGGGTCCGACGGCTGCAATGTGGTCCCCCCGGATGGCCACGGCCCCAGGGTTAAAGGTGTCCCGTTGATTATTGAGAGTCAACACCTGGCCCCCCAGGAGCAGCACATCAACTTTTTCTGCAGATTTCGAACTTTGGGTTGAGCCGGACAAGATAACCTCTTTCAGGGAATAGTAAGCTGTCCCGTAACTAAAGATTCGTAAAAACCGGGAGCCGACCCCCGGGGCACTTTGAGGCGATAGAAACCCGGAACCAGGGTATCGCCCTGGAGCTGGGGATTAAGACGCTTAATGGCCTTATAATAAGTCCCGCAGGCTTGGGCCACCTGCTGCACCGGAACCTCGCGGGCCAGAATAAACTTCACCTCGTCGTATTCCAGCGGCGGGTAGCGTTGATCGGCCGGGATCTCATAACCGTATTGGGCCGGGTGGCTCAATACGATCTTGGCAGCAATAATGCGCAAGACATAGCGCTCCGTTTCCTCGGGGAGGCTGAGACAATAATAACTTTGAACCCCCTGTTCGCTGATCTCCCTTGCCAACCGGCCTTCACCGCAGTTATAAGCCGCTAGGGCCAAAGCCCAGTTCTCGAACTTTTGGAATAGAAATTGTAAATATTGCAGCGCGGCCTCGGTCGCAGCGGCAAAGTCCATACGTTCATCCAGATGCTTTTCGGTCTTAAGGTCAAAGCGATTGGCCGTGGGCCGAATAATCTGCCAGGGGCCCCAGGCATCGCGGGGGGAACGAACCTCCGGGCGCAGGTCACTTTCCACCACCGCCACATACTTCAAATCATCAGGGAGTCGCGCCTGTCGTAATTTTCTTTCAATATAAGGAAAATAGCGCGTCGCACGTTTAATCCACAGAGTGGTCTGGACACGACTCCAGACCACAATAATAAATTCCTTGTCCAGGTCCTCCCAGACAGCCTGATCATTTATAGGCACCGCCTCACCACATAGCGTCAGACGCTCAGGAAGCCGGTAATACGGCATCGACACGGTAGCCGGGGGTGGCTCCGTTGGGGCCGGCTGCAGCGGCGTGGCGATCATGCCGTTAGGCCACCAGAAGACCGCCAAAATTAGCAATATGATAAAAACCACCTGAGAGATCCTTCCTCCTGACCAGGATAGGATGATTTCTTGCTTTTATTCCAAATCTAAACAGGTGTCAATAGCGCCTGGACAAGCAGGATTTTATTTAGGTGGGAAATAAGAGGGGGTGATAAAATCGGGCTTTAACCCCAGGTCGGGCCTAACTTAGTGTAGGTAACCGATGATTGTTTAGTATCCGTCCGGCTGGCTCTTTACAGCCTGTAAAATACCCTGGCAGCTAGTATAAGGGAAATCGCCGCCAAACTCAATACTTAATTTGGGTCCATCCGGAAACCCGTTTCCCTCTTTTTCTTGATGATGAAGGTTTAGTGAGGGTATGACAAATATTATATAATCTCGATATGTTGGAAATCTCATCCCCATTCCCCTGGCCGCGGTGGAGGGGAAACTTCCTCCCTCAAGACGATTTACACCTTGCTTCCTGCCGACGGTCCCTTCCGCGGTATAAATTGATATTCTGGTTACTTAGCCCGTCTGCCCCGACGCCCAGAGCGCAGCCGGATGATTATCCGGGCTTACATGATTAAGATACGACATCTAGGGCGCTGGTCCGCCGCCAGTCTTCATCGTTAGCCTTTTTAGATCAGTATCTTCGCTATGATTGACGCTGATCTCCTTGTAGTAAGAGGCGGCCTCTATCCCCCACCTTCCTTTGGAAGCCACCCTAGCCCTGGCTAACAATGTCCCCGGGCAGTCTGGCCTCTGGGCCCCAAGAGGAAAGGTCCGAACCAGTTGGTAGTCAGGAAGCCTTCCAGGCGCGCCGCCTTCGGCAGTTCGACGTTAGCCTCGTCTTTGGGAAGATCCACGGCATCATCACCCAATAGTTCTTCCAACAGACCTTCCAGAAACCAGGGAAGCAGCTTGTTGCTTTTTAAATAATCATCCATATCATTTTCCTCAAGCAATTTATATGCAAATAATGGACCAAAATAATTATCACCTCCTGGTTGGTCAACTTAAGGGCTCGAAAGTCTTTAAAATTTATTGGAAAAAATCTTGACCAGAGACCGGACATAGCTCACAGCGCGGCTTCGGGCGGCAAAATTCTTTACCCAGACGTACCAAGAGAGCATGATATTCCTTAAATAGAGTCACCTCCGGGGGGAGCTGGGCCATGAAAAGCTGTCGCAGGTCTTCGTAGGAGCATGGGTCATTTACCAGATCATGTCGGTGTAAAATCCGAAAAGTATAGGCATCCACCACAAACGTGGGTTTTTCGAGGGCATAGAGCAAGATACTGTCGGCGGTTTCCGGACCGATGCCTTTGATGCTCAATAAAGCCGGTCGCAAGCTTTCTAGATTATCCGCGGCCATGTTTTCCACCGATCCTTGATAATGTAAGAAAAGAAAATCCAAGAAATTTTTCAAGCGGCGGGCCTTAAGGTTATAATACCCTACCGGGCGCAGAATCTGAGCCAACTCTGCTTCCGCTACCTCCATTAATCTTACCGGCGAAAGGTGTTCGGCCTGCTTCAGTTGGGCAATAACCCGGGCGACATTGTTCCAATTGGTGTTCTGGGTCAGGATGGCGCCTACGGCGACCTCAAAGGGGCTGTCTCCGGGCCACCATCCTTGGGGTCCAAAGACTTCCCATAATCGTTGGTAGAGGTTCTGAAGCCGATCAACCAGTTCCATTTTTTGAACTCCATATTGTCCAGTTCTAATCAGTAGTACAGCCAGATTAAAGCTTTTTTAATAAAAAAATTTATACTAACGATAATTTAGCATTATGTAAATACGTTACTAAAGGTCAGTCGTTGTCGGCCCTGAGATCTAACCCCTATTCCGGGTAAAAAGTTCGCTGCCGGTAAATTCTGACTTGCAGCCTTGTAAAAGATGCCACCTTAGGTTGGCCAAATCTGTAAAGCCCGGTTTAAAAAAGTGGATTGTTTGTGGTGGCGCGGCCCCCAAAATAGCCGGGCAGGGATTCTCAGATTGGCAAACATATTTTTATGATTTATAACTCGTAATCGTCAAAAAAAATCGCACCGAGGTCGGAATGAACAAAGTTTGGGCCTTATTAAGCACTCTGATCCTGATAACCGGATGTTCGACTGCAGTACCCGCTTCCTCCACGCTTTATCAAGTGTCCACCCTGCAGGCATTGATGCAGGGCGTATATGACGGCCACACCAGCATCGGTCAGCTAAAGACCAAGGGAGATCTGGGCCTGGGCACCCTCAATGGATTGGACGGCGAATTAGTAGTATTGCAGGGGGAGTTTTATCAGGTCAGGGCCGATGGTCGGGCTTACCGGTTGGATGACCAGGAATTGACCCCGTTTGCCGCGGTGGTCTGGTTCCGTCCAGAAATATCTAAAGAGATCAGTAAGGTAAAAAATTACCGGCAACTGACCGAAGAGCTTAATGCCCTCCTTCCCAGCCGTAACCTGTTTTATGCTATTCAGATTCAGGGGCACTTCGGCTATATTAAGACCAGGAGCGTCCCCCAGCAGTACCCGCCTTACCCGCCGTTAACCGAAGTGGTCAAGGATCAAATTTTTTTTGAATTCCATGAGGTTCAAGGGACCGTGGTCGGCTTCTACTCGCCCGAGTTTACCCAAAATCTCCAAGTGCCGGGATACCACTTGCATTTTTTAACCGAGGACCGGACCGGCGGCGGCCACCTCCTGGAATGTCAGATAGCTGCGGCTCTGATCCAGATTGACCTGATACCGAAATGGGAGGTGGAACTGCCCCAGGATGAGACCTTCAAATCCAAGACCTTTAAACCGACTTCAGAGGCGGAACTCCACCAGGTCGAAAAATGATCGCCGGTAGAAACTCAGACCCAAAGAAATGTGGGGCCTTGATCGAGATGTTTCTATGATCAGTTAGACATTGAGTTTTATCTGCCAGTGTGTTATTCGAAGGGCTATGGATAAGATTGTCATTGAAGGCGGGATTCCACTCCGAGGAGAGGTCGCCATCAGTGGGGCCAAAAATGCCGCGCTGCCGATTCTGGCGGCCACCCTGCTAGCCCCGGGGATTAACCAACTCAGCAATGTCCCCAATCTGGCCGATATCCGCACCGCCAAAAAGTTGCTGGGTAACCTGGGAGCCAAATTTACGGATCATGAGGGCCTGGCGGTGGATACCAGCCGGTTGACCTGCTGTGAAGCACCCTATGCATTGGTCAAGACCATGCGGGCCGCGGTACTGGTATTGGGGCCATTAGTGGCGCGGGCCGGACAGGCCCGGGTTTCCCTGCCGGGCGGCTGTGCCATCGGGGCCCGACCGATCAACCTCCATCTCAAGGGTCTGGAGGAGATGGGGGTCAAGGTCACCCTGAAACACGGCTACGTCGAGGCCAAGGTCCGCCGTCTGCAAGGGGCGCCTATCCATCTGGAACTGCCCAGCGTCACCGGCACCGAAAACTTGATGATGGCCGCCACCTTAGCCGATGGCACCACGGTCATCCACAACGCCGCGCAGGAGCCGGAAGTCGCTGATCTGGCCCGCTTCCTGGTAGCCATGGGGGCCGAGATCGACGGCATCGGCAGCGACGTCTTAACTATTCGCGGGGTGCAGAGTCTGTCGCCGGCCAGCCATACGATTATGCCGGACCGCATTGAGGCCGCTACTTACCTGACCGCGGCCGCGATTACCCAAGGCGAGGTTACGATTCGCGGTGTGCCTTGCGAGCATCTTACCGCAGTGCTGGATAAGTTCCAGGAGGCCGGAGTCCGCTTGACCACCGAAGACCGCCGGTTAGAGGTAAAGCCCGCCAAGCATCTGGTCGGGGTTGACGTTATGACCCATCCTTATCCGGGGTTTCCCACCGATATGCAGGCCCAATTCATGGCCTTGATGTGTATCGCCGAGGGTGCCAGCCTGATCACCGAAAACATCTTTGAAAAACGCTTTATGCACGTCAGCGAGCTTCGCCGTCTGGGCGCGGATATCGTGGTTTCCGGTAATCACGCCCTGGTGCGCGGCGTCCGGTACCTGCAGGGGGCCCCGGTAATGGCCACCGATCTGCGGGCCAGCGCCTCGCTGGTCCTGGCTGGCCTGGCGGCCCGGGGCGTCACCGAAGTCCACCGGGTTTATCATCTTGACCGGGGCTACGAACAATTAGAACACAAGCTTTCCGCCCTGGGGGCCCGGATCTGGCGGACCAAGGCGGATTGAGAGCCGTATCGCTTGCCCGGCAGTCGGACCGCTCCCGCTCTGCCCCTTTAAGCCATTAATTCCCAAAATCTGGAGATCATCGGAAAGTGGTGGGAAATCCCGGCTTCGGCCTGAGAACTAGGTTTGGCCTTAAAAAATAGATATTTCAGACCGAACCGGAGCGCCGCTTGCAGGATCTCCTCATTATCGTCGATCAGCAGGGTGCGCTGCGGGTCGAGTCGGAGCTGATCGGCCAGAACCTGCCAGAACCTTACCTCCTCCTTGGGCATCCCTAAATCAAAAGAAGATATCACCTGGTCAAAATAACCTAAGAGGCCGACATGCGACATCTTCAGGTCCAGGGTTTTGTAATGGGCGTTGGTGACCAAGGCGATCTTTTTTCCCAAATTTTGAAGAAACTGTAAAAAAACTTCGCTGTCCGGATGCACCTCGATCAGATGGCGGATGCCGGCTTTGAGAGCCGGGATATCCAGGTCCAGTTCCCGGGACCAGAAATCGACATCGGTCCAGTTCAGGGTGCCTTCTTCCCGCTGATAACGGGCCAAAACTGCACGGCGGGCCGCGTCCGGTTTCAGCCCCTGCCGGCGAGCATATTCCGCCGGCACCAGGGTTTCCCAGAAATAATCGTCAAAATATTTATCTAACAGGGTGCCATCCATATCGAGCAGCACCCAATCCACTTCTGGCCATGCAAAAGTCATCAGGCTTGCACACCTTTCTAGAATTTCTCAGCCGGGAGCTTGATCTACCGCAGGGTTGATTAACCCACTTTAAGACGGAATTAACCAATCCGGGCCAGATCTATCTTACCAGATCTGCGGGGATTGAGCAGCTAGGCAACCCATTTTCGGCCCTTCTGCCTGAGAGGTGCGGATCTGGTCCATTAAAGCCGTGGTGTTCCGGTCGATTGATAAGTGTTCATCGGAACACCCACCAACCATTAACAATGAATGTGGGTTGCGTCTCAAGAACCATTTTTGGCGCGTAGGACGCGCCTTACAAAGGACATATAACGAGCAAAAAATAGGGTGCGTCCTACGCACCAAAACCAGACTGGATTTGCTGGAAGTCATCTATATTTGGCGCCTCGGACGCGCCCCACCCTAAAAATTAATCCTCCCTGACCAAACTCACTAGAAACTAATGAATTGCTTAAGCATTGCCCACAGGGAGTGGAAAAACTGCACCGCTTCAACATCATGGCGGTCGGGGGTCCAGATATATACCCCCGCGCCGGCGCAGGCCAGGCCATAGTAGGCTACGACAAATTGGCCAATCGCCACGTATCCTGAGGCGAACTGCCCCAATGCCAGGATTATCCCTCCCGCGAATTGCGCCACGACTAAGGGCGCGAAAATGAATTGACCCAGGCCAAAAACGATCCCGACGCCGAATTGGGCCAAGGTAAACAGGCCGATGCCATATTGCCCGATGGCGATGATGCCCTTGGCTACCCGCCGTCGGCCGCGGGCGTCTTTGCCGTAAGCGATATGCACCAGGGGATAGCCCCAATAGCTCCGAGTCGATTTCCATTCATAGCCCGTACCGTGCCACTCCCGGTCGGTGGGACGTGGAGCGCCACAATGGGGACAGGTCTGGGCCTCGGTGCTCACCTCTTTCTGACATTCCCGGCAAGTTGCCATTGACATTAGGATAACCCCCGGTGTTTATGGATTTTCCCGGCCCTGCGCTCAGTCAAGGTAATGTTAAAGGTTTTTTAAATCATTTTCGTCAGAAAGAATTCTTAACTTTAGGACCAGAAAGCCCAACAGCCTAAATCTCACCCTTCTGGAGGCGCAAGAGCTCCTCCTGACGCCCGATCATCACCATAATATCGCTGGGTTTAATGACAAAACTGGGGTCGGGCAGAAACACGAAGCGCTCCGGCACCAGTTCCTTGATGGCAATTACGAAAACCCCAAAGCGCTTTCTTAATTCTAGTTCCACGATGCTGTGACCGTAGAAGGCATTGGGCGGCGCCACCTCCATGACCTGATAACCTTCGGCCAGGCCAATGAAGTCCAGCAGATTCGGGTTGATGATCTGTAGGGCCAAACGGCGGGCGGTCTCACGCTCGGGAAAGATCACTTCTTGCGCCCCGACCGCGTTTAAGATCGCGGCATGATCTTCACTGATCGCCTTGGCCCGAATCATCCTCAACCCGATTTTCTTCAGATGTAAGGTACATAAGATACTGGCTTCCACGCTTTCGCCTAGACTAACAATGGCCTCATCAAAATTTGCGGTCACTACCGAGTTCAAGGCGGCAAAGTTGCGGGCATCCAGCATTACGGCGCGTTGTACCTGGTCAACCAGGGCGTTAACCCGGTCCTCATTCCAATCCAAGGCCAGAACTTCACAGCTTAAAGCCAGTTTCTTCGCCAGTTCGGTGCCGAATTGGCCCAGTCCTACTACACAGATATGCTTTTTGTATTTCATCCGATCATTACCTTCCCCACCGGATAACGCACCGGAACATGTTTTTCCGGCAGGATCCAGATGGCCAGAGTCAGCGGCCCCACTCTACCCACAAACATGGTGGCGATAATCCACAATCGCCCGAAATCCGACAGTTTTTCGGTTAACCCGGTTGACAGGCCCACGGTGCCAAAGGCTGATATTTGCTCAAAGACCACCTCCTGCATGCCCACTCCGGGTTGCAGACCTTCAGTAGCCAGAAGTATTAAGATACCCATGAGGTTCCAGACTACGGCCAGGCGGATAAGCAGGGTGTTCCGCCATAAAATTTCCCAGGGCAGGCGGCGGTCGAGAATTCTAACCTCCGCTTCGCCCCGCAGTCTAGCCCGGAATTCGGCGAGCCAGATGGCGAAGGAGGTAGTTTTGATGCCACCCGCACAGGACCCCGGGGAGCCGCCAATAAACATCAACATAGCAATTAGAAACAAGGAGCCAAAAGGCAGCCAACCGATCTGGATGGTATTAAATCCCGCGGTCCGGGCCGTCACTGACTGAAATAGCGCGTCCAAGATTTTTTCGCTCCAGGAGTGTACTTCGGCGGTAAGGCCCAATACCAGTAAACCCAAGGTTCCGGCAACAATCAGGACGCTGCTGGTCCAGAGCACCACCCGGGCGTGCACCGAAAGCAGATGTCCACTGCCCTGTCTCGCGCCCCAGCCCAACCCATACCGACATGACCGCCAAAGTTCGAGCAGCACCCCATACCCCAGACCCCCGGTGATTATCAGCAGCATGATGGTGATTATCACCAACTCACTATCCCGCACTTCGATCAGGCTATTCTTATAAATAGAGAAACCGGCATTACAAAAGGCCGATACCGAGTGAAATATGCTGGAATAGAACGATCCCCCTAAATCCTCAGTGCGCCCCCAGAGGGCCAAAAAGATCAGGAGGGCGCCGAGTGCTTCGATCGTAATCGTAGTTAAGAGGATATGACCGAAAATCCGTTTGAAATCGCTGCCCAGATCCCGTTGGAAGAATGAATCATGCAATACCGCCTGTGATTGTAAAGACAGACGCCGACCCAGCATCTGGAAAATCAGGGCGGCAAAGGTCATAACCCCCAGGCCGCCGGTTTGAATGAGCATCAAAATGACGATCTGGCCGAATAAGGTATAAGCGGTACCGGTGTCCACCACAATCAGACCGGTGACGCATACTGCGGAAGTCGAAGTAAACAGCGCATCCAAATAACGGAGCGGGCCGGACTGATGCGCCCAGGGTAGGGACAGCAAGAGCGACCCCAGCAAAATAACCCCGGCAAATCCCCCCACCAGCAACATCTGGGGCGATTTGAGCAGTCCGAACAATTTCTTTTTCAGAGAGTTGTCGAACATTTCCGAGATAAGGAGTGCGACCCCTCGCCTTTGGTTCTGATTCTATCTGCCGATAGCTCTGTCGGCAAATTTAACCACCCGGATGATCAGAAAAATTTTAACCTATTTCTAACAGACTAATTAACATTGCGATTTTCCACGGCTTTGCCATCGCAGGCTCAGACATCATGCCGCGGCTCGAAAGGCGAATGACTGATCGCTATTTTAACCGATCAGCGCATAAGCAGATATATTTATTATGGTCCGGCTACAAAAATTTATCCCCCCTTTACGGCGCTATCGATCAATCAGGCCGGCCAGCGAATTTTGGCCTGGAGGGCCTAGTTTATTGACAAGCGGGGGGAAAAATATTACGTTCTAGAAGAAATTATCCGTCCATTAATGAAAATTGGTGAATTTATGGGTGTTCTACCAGCCTTAGCCGCGACCGGGATCGGTTCGGTGCCGTTTCTGAACTCTCAAGAAGCGGTCGCCTTAATCCTGAAATACTTGCCAGAGATACCTTTTTGGCCGCAGATGGTCAAATTGGGCTTTCAAGAAGACATGGTGCCCCAAGCCGCCGGGGGCTTGCCGGGTCTCAGGTTGGATGCTGAAAATCGGACCGTTTCCTTAAATGGCCAGCTCGACCGGGAAACGACCCTGACCCAATTTTATGAACTGGCCCTGAGCGGGGAATTGGATTCTTTTGCTTTGCATCCACAGGAAGCCGTGGGATTTTATGATTTGCTGGCCGCGGTTCAGACCCGGCCCCCGACCTCACCGGCATTTTTGAAAGGTCAGGTCGCGGGTCCGGTTACCTTTGCCGGTATGGTTAAGGATCAGCAGGGCAAAGCCATTTTATTTGATCGAGAGATCAGCCAGGCCGTGACCCAGGGACTGGCCTTAAAGGCCGCCTGGCAGGCCCAGGAAATTCGCCGCCAGGGCAAACACGCAGTGATTTTCTTTGATGAGCCTTATCTGACCGGTTTTGGCTCGGCCTTTATGCCTATTTCCCGGGCCGAAGTGATTGCCACCCTCACCGAGGTCATGGATACCTGCCGCCAATACGGGGAGGTGCTGTTCGGCATCCACTGCTGCGGTAACACCGACTGGTCCATGTTGCTGGAGACCCCGGTCGATATTCTCAGCTTTGACGCCCATGGTTTTTTTGATACCCTGATCCTCTATGATCAGGCGGTGAAAAAATTCCTGGCCCGGGGCGGTTATCTGGCCTGGGGCGCGGTTCCTACCAGTCCCACGGAAGCGGCCCAGACGGTTGACCAGCTCTGGGAGCGGTTTCAAGAGCAGATCATCCGCTTGGCCCAGACCGGCCTGGACCGCCAGGCCCTGCTCACCCAGAGTCTCCTGACCCCGGCCTGTGGCCTGGCCTACCTGACCCCAGAGGCGGCCCGGCAGGCCCTGGCCGCATTGGCCGAACTGAGTGCGCGCAGCCGGGAGTGGCAGGCCAGTAGTTAATTTTCATCCGTAAACTCCCCCGCCCTTGATGGGAGGGGGTTGAGGGAGGGGGCATATCGAGATGATATGATATTTTTCACCCCCACCCTAGCCCTCCCCCATCCAGGGGGAGGGGAACAGAGGACTTTCGGATGGGAACTAGTTAACTAGCACCGACCGAATAAATCTTCAGACTTTAAGACATCTTTGGACCTTAGGAGTTAACCTTGAACCACTCAAAATCCAGCTTCGGACTACGGTTTGGCGGCGGTCTGATCCTGGCCGCCATGATCTTCTACCTGGGATGTGCCAGTACTCCCGCCCCACAGCCTTCCATCGCCGGCATTAATAAAGTCCTGTTGGTGGGATTTCCGGGCAAGGTGTGGGACGATTTGAATAAAGGGCGGCGTATCCTGCATATTGCCGAGAACAAGCTGGCCCTGGCCTCGAATTTTGATATCGTGACTGACGACCGGGACCCCCAAGAACTGCAACTGATACAGTGGGGACGATGGGGCGACCCATGTTTAACCTTCAAAATGGTGGAGCGCGACGACTCTGCCCTGGTGGATGTCAACCGCGTCATCAGCCTGGCCCAGGAAAAAAATGTTGACGCCATTATGATCGGTGCTCTGCGGCTTTATGGCGCCCGGGGCGGAGAATATTATCTGGCTCTGTCCAAGCATGGAATGCGTAGCAAAGGCGAAGATATCTTATATGATGCGGAAAGCGATGTGACCTTGGAAGCAATCCTGGTCGGGGCCGACGGTAGCTGTCGCTGGCACGGGCAGAAAGAGACCAGCACCAGTTTGGGCACCGGCTTAAAATCGATGGTGCTTTTTGGTAAGGGCGTGGCAGATGAAGTTGCTTATGACCGGGTGGAGCGGGGTCTGACCTACCTATTTGCCACGCTTCCCAAGCCACCCCGAATTGATTGATTTCTTAGTAAGTGGAGGGCAGTTAGATAACTTCCGTTATCACAGCTTTTTGTATTGAGTTGATCATCTAGACGCGGTTTTTTCTTTGGGCGCATTTTTATTTGTCAGTATGACTAGTTGGGCCGCAGTTTATCACGAAAGGAGTAATCCATGAAAGTCCGAGATGTGATGGTCCGAGATGTGGCTACGTTGAATCTCGAGGATGAATTGAGTCTGGCCAACGATATCATACAGTTGGGGCGCATCCGCCATCTACCGGTAGTGGAAGGCAAAAAGCTGGTAGGCATCATTTCTGAACGTGATCTGTTCCGCAGCTCTCTGGCCCAGGCCCTGGGCTACGGCACCCGGGCGACCCGAGACCTGATGAAGACCATCCGGATCAAAGATATCATGGTGACCGACCTGGTGACCATCTCGCCAGACGAAGAATTAAAAGCCGCGGTCCGCAAGATGCTGGATAAAAAGATCGGTTGTTTGCCAGTGGTGCAGGAAGGGGAATTGATCGGGTTGATCACGGAAACTGATATTCTCTCTCAATATCTGAAGAGTTGAGGTCAGCCTACCTCATAGCGCCAAAAATTTAATGAAAATCTCTAATAATCGTTGGTCATATATCAGGCCCCGGGGGCCGGTTTGTTCCCGTAAGATTTTAATGGCGTCGAAGGCCCGGTAGGCCGGACGATAAGGCCGGTGAGAAGTAAGCGCTTCGTAGGCGTCAACCAGCCGGAGGATGCGAGTATGGGAATGCTGGTGACTTAAGGTCAGCCCTCGGGCATAACCGGAACCGTCGCAGTTCTCATGATGTTCTAGAATCAGCCTGAGGGCCTCCAGCGGAATCGCCGAAAATTCTTTGAGCATATTAAAGCCGATCTGTGGATGTTCCTGGACTATTAGCCTTTCTTCGGCGCTTATGGTTTCTGGTTTATCCAAGATCTCCGGCGGAATTCTGGTCATCCCCACGTCATGGAATAGCGCCGCGATCCCCATATTCTGACATTCAACTTCCTTCTTTTTAAGATAGATCATCAGCGTTAAAGCGATCAAAAACACATTGATCGAATGATTATAAAGACTGTAGTCATGGAGGATTATTTCCCAGAGGAAATTCAAGGGCAGCTTGCCCCTAGCCAATTCTTCCAGCAGCCAATTTACCTGCTTAATAGTGGAGCGGATATAGGGCCCCATGCGGGGACTGGTCATAACCTGTCTAATGGTGAGATTCAAGTGATCATAAAACACCTGCATTTTTTCCTGATTTGTTACTCCGCCTTGACCCTCCAGTATCAGTAGATAATTATTTAAGTAAGCAATAACCTTTTGTAAATCAACTTTTTTAAAATAAAGACGCTCTATCCCTAGTTGTTTGAGTTGGCTCAGCCAGGCAGGTTGGAAGACTTCTCCCGGCATGCCACAAGGCAGGTAATGGATCTCTTTGTTACCCTCGTTAACAGTCTTTAAATAGATCGTAAAGGTCAGACATTCCCCTGGAAACAACGACCGCAAAAGTAAAGGGCAAAAACCTTTCTCCTGTTCTTCGGCTGTGGGCCCTTGAACCACTCGCAACTTCTTGGAAAACAAGCGTTCTCTGGTCTGTTGACCTTCTATGTCGATCTCCAAGCCTGCTCTTAAAGGGATAATCGTTGATCTTTAGGTTATTAAACAATAAACTCCGTATTCTTAATCGGCAATCACTTTGCCTAACTAAAGCTTAAAGACCCCGAGACGGATAGATGGCAAGGCATACAGCCGATCGCCACCACTAGCCTCTGAATATAGCATAGCGCTTTAAAGTAACCTAAATTGAGCGCCTTCGACTCGCAACTTTAAGGTAGCGCAAAGATCTGCACCGCTATTAAGCATCTCCTTAGGCCGGTCACAGTTTGCAACTACCGATAGTTATGCCAAAGAGAGCGCTCAATTCAGATGTATGTCAACCAGGAGGCATAGCGAGGATTTTCGCCCTTGACTGCCGCGAAATAGGCTTTCTGCAACTCAAGGGTAATGGGGCCCGGCTGGCCGGCTCCGATCAGGCGATCATCAACCTCCCGGACCGGGGTGACTTCCGCGGCGGTGCCGGATAAAAAGACCTCATCGGCAATGTACAGCTTATCTCGGCTGAATCGTTCTTCTTTTATTACTAACCCCAAATCTTGGGCCAGGCTGATGATGCTGGCGCGGGTAATCCCGGCCAGGATGGCGGAAACCGGTGGGGTCTCCAAAATGCCCTTTTTGACCATAAAGATATTCTCGCCCGAGGCTTCGGCCACAAAACCCTCGGTATCGAGCAACAGGGCTTCGTCATAACCGGCCTGAGTCACTTCCCGTTTGGCCAGAATGGAGTTGACGTAATTGCCTACCGTCTTAGTCCGGGTCATCATGATATTGACGTGATGTCGGATAAACGACGAGGTCTTGACCCGGATGCCGCGGCGCATGCCCTCGTCGCCCAGGTACGCTCCCCAGGGCCAGGTAATAATGGCAACCCGGGTAGGATTGTTCTGCGGGTGTAGTCCCATCACCCCGTCGCCGATAAAAACCAGGGGCCGGATATAACCATCCTTTTGCTCATTAATTCTCAGAGTCTCAATACAGGCGAGATTAATCTCTTCCTGAGTATAGGGCATGGGCATCTGCATGACATGCGCGGAATCGAACAGCCGCTCGGTATGTTCCGGCAGCCGGAAGATAGCCGTGCGGCCATCAACGGTCTGATAAGCCCGAATACCCTCAAAGGTCCCCAGCCCATAATGCAAGGTATGGGTCAGAATGTGCACCTGGGCTTCATCCCAGGGTAGAAATTTCCCATCCATCCAGATAAATTTAGTTTTTTCAACCATCTGTTACTCCTTCAAACCATAACGTTAGATTTTTAGCGCATTTTCCCGGCGATGTCAAACACTATTTCCGTCCCGGCCGGAGGGCCAGGTTTTGTTTGCAATCTGGTCGGTAAATGTGTAATTTAACATATTGCTAGCTATTATCAGGCCATTTAGTAAGTTACAGTACCTGGTTTGTGAAGCCCAACTCTATCAAAGGTGGAACACCTGTTGGCTCAGCCGCAGCTAACATTTTTCTAACCAAAGAATAACGAATTTTAAATGTTAATTCTGAAGCTTTTCTAAAGTTCAGCTAACCAGCAATACTTAGGAGTAGTCACCAGCAGATGCAGCCGATCAAGGCCGGAGTCATTGGCGTGGGTTATCTGGGCCGGTTCCACGCCGAGAAATATGCCGCCCTGGAAACGGCGGAGTTGGTCGGGGTAGTAGATTTAGACCCTCAGCGGACCGCTCAGATCGCGGCGGCCTGCAGTACTCAAGCCTTTCAGGATTATCGACAACTGCTGCCGCAAGTTCAGGCTGTCAGTGTGGCAGTGTTCACCTCCGAACATTATGCCATAGTTCGTGACTGTCTGTTGCACGGTTGCGATGTCCTGGTAGAAAAGCCGCTGGCCACCACCGTCGCCGAAGCCGAAGAACTGGTGCATCTGGCCCGCCAGCAGGGCCGGATCTTGCAGGTGGGCCACCTGGAGCGCTTTAACCCCGCGGTCGAAGAACTGGTCCGCCGCGTAACCCAACCGCAGTTCATTGAGACTCATCGCCTGGCCTTTTTCAAAGAGCGGGCCACCGATGTCGATGTGGTGCTGGATCTGATGATTCATGACCTGGACCTGACCCTGTCGCTGGTCCCGGGGGCGGTCCGGGAAATCCGGGCCGCGGGCATCTCGGTGCTTACCGATACCATTGATCTGGCCAACGCCCGCCTGGAATTTGATACCGGTTGCATCGCCAACCTGACTGCCAGCCGGGTGTCGTTTAAAAGTATGCGAAAATTCCGCCTGTTCCAGCCTCGGACTTATTTATCCCTGGATTTTGAGAAGCGTGAACTGACTTACGTGGAAAAGACCAGCCAGGCTGGGGGGATCTACCCGGGGATTAACCTGGAGAATCTGAGTTTCCCCCCGGCTGATCCCCTGCTTAAAGAGATCTCTGCATTTCTGGAGGCAGTAGCCCGGCGGCAGGAGCCGATCGTCAGCGGTGAAGCCGGGAAGGCGGCCCTGGCCCTGGCCCTGGACATCAATGCCGCCATGCGCAAGGCCAAGGTGTGATGGGGTTTTCGGTTTTCGGTTAAAATCAGCTTTAGGCACCGTTACCAAACTTGGATTGTACCAACTAGCTACCAATTGCTCTACCTGGCTAAGATATAGATTTCAACAGCAAATCAAATGCTTGCAACCAATCGGGCCCCCAAGCTAAGCTTGGAAACCAGAATAACTTTATAATTATGGTTAATAGATCAAAATCAGTTTTTTTCAACAGAAAACCGAAAACAGAAAACAGAAAACAGAAAATAATGGTGGTGGCAGGCGAGACCTCGGGTGACCAACACGGTGCCCGCCTGGTGGCCGCCATTCAGGAACAACTACCCCAGGCCGAGTTTTACGGGATCGGCGGCGACTACCTGGCCCGCCAGGGGGTGAAGATTGCCTACCCCGCGCAAGACCTGGCCGTGGTCGGGCTGTGGGAAGTGGCGGCCAAGCTGCCGATCGTCGGGCGAGCCTTGGCCAACCTATGGCAATATCTCAAAAATACTCGGCCCCAACTGGCCATTCTGGTCGATTACCCGGATTTTAATTTCTGGGTAGCCCGTTTCGCCCGCCATTTCGGGGTGCCGGTGCTGTATTATATCAGCCCCCAGGTCTGGGCCTGGCGGCGTTATCGGGTCCACACCATTGCCCGCCTGGTAGAGCGCATGGTGGTGATCTTCCCCTTTGAAGAGCAATTCTACCAGGAGCACGGGGTGGCCGTGACCTATGTCGGCCATCCGCTTTTGGAAACTATGCCAGCGTTGCCGCCCCGGTCGGAGGTGCGACAGCAACTGGGTCTGGCTGACCAGGATCTGGCTATCGCCCTGCTGCCCGGCAGTCGGGCCAGCGAGATTGAGCGCCTGCTGCCGGTGATGCTGGCCGGGGCTGAATTAGTGCAACAGCAAGTCCCGGGATGCCGGTTTGTACTGCCGCGCGCCGCCACCGCCCCCGTGGAGCTGATTAACCGTCTGATATCCCAGGCCAGGGTGCCCATAAAAATTTCTAATGAGCAAACACATGAGGTCTTGGCCGCCGCCGACCTGGCCGTGGTAACCTCGGGCACCGCCACCCTGGAAGCCGCGCTGTGGGGTACCCCGATGGTGATTGTCTATCGGCTGGCACCGCTCAGTTATCAGGTGGGCAAGCGGCTCATCCGGGTCGATCATATCGGCATGGTCAATCTATTGGCCCAGGAGCGATTATTCCCGGAGCTGATCCAGGACCAGTTAACCCCGGCCGCGCTGGCGGCCCAGATAAATAAAATCTTGTCTGAGCCAGAACTTTGGGGGCGGATGCGCTCGGGCCTGGAACGGGTGATTACCAGTTTAGGTGGGACCGGAGCTTCCCGCCGGGCCGCCCAGGTGGCGCTGGAAATATTGGAGCCGGGAAGCAATTAAAGTTCAAGGTTCAAAGTTCAGGGTTTAAAGTTTAAAATTGGAAAATAGGGCATGGCTTCGTGGTAAGCCAACCAACTATTCATAATTTACGGGTGGCTTAAGAGCCCAGGAGAACTGCTGCTAGATTAACGTTAACCTCACTATAATAATTATAAGGAGGCATAATGTATTCCAAAATTCAAAGTTTGTTAGGACCGGAAGATGAATATTTATTGAATCACACCTGTAGGGGGATTCCGAAAGCGACGCTGCACCTGCCGGGCCCGGACTTTATCGACCGGGTTGTTGAGCAGAGTGACCGTCCGGTAGGGGTGCTGCGCTCCCTGGCAAGCCTGTTTAATCATGGCCGCCTGGCCGGGACCGGCTATGTGTCCATTCTGCCGGTAGATCAGGGGATTGAACATTCCGCCGGGGCTTCATTTGCTCCTAATCCCATCTACTTTGACCCGGAAAATATCATTAGACTGGCGATTGAAGGCGGCTGCAACGCCGTGGCCTCCACCCTGGGGGTGCTGGGGTCGGTGGCCCGCCGTTATGCCCACCGGATTCCTTTTCTGGTCAAGCTCAATCACAATGAACTGCTGACCTATCCCAATATCTATGACCAGACCCTATTTGCCCGGGTCGAGCAGGCCTTTAATCTGGGGGCGGTCGCGGTAGGCGCCACTATCTATTATGGTTCCACCGAATCTCGCCGTCAGATTCAGGAGATCAGCGAGGCCTTTGAACGCGCCCACGAGTTGGGCATGGTGACCGTTTTATGGTGTTACCTGCGCAATCCGGCCTTTAAAGTAAGCGGCGTAGATTATCATAGTGCCGCGGACCTGACCGGCCAGGCCAATCACTTAGGGGTGACCATCCAGGCCGATATCGTCAAGCAGAAACAGCCGGAAGTGAACGGCGGCTATAACGCCCTGAAGTTCGGCAAAACCCATGCCCGGGTGTACTCGGAACTGGCCGGCGAGCATCCCATTGACATGACCCGCTATCAGGTGGCCAATTGCTACATGGGTCGGGTCGGCCTGATCAATTCCGGCGGCGCCTCGGGCAAAAACGATCTGGCCATGGCCACCCGCACCGCGGTGATCAACAAACGGGCCGGAGGCATGGGTCTGATTTCCGGGCGCAAGGCCTTCCAGCGACCCATGGCCGAAGGGGTCGAACTGCTGAATGCCATCCAAAACGTCTATCTGTGCCCGGAAGTTATCGTGGCCTGAGCCGATCGCCGGCAGGTGAGAAATCAGGCTCTAAGCCCAGGAAAGTGGGGGGTGGCTTTCATGTGGCAAGCCATCCCCTAGCCCAGATGACCTTGAGGTCAACCTTATGTTTACCGGATTAATCGAAGGCATGGGGGAGATTACCCAAATCTCCCGGGTCGCTGATGGGTTGCGGCTAAGTGTTAGCCCCCCTTTTGAGCTAGTGGAGGTCCGCTTAGGTGACTCCATTGCCGTTAGCGGCGCCTGCCTGACGGTGGTCGCCTTAACCGACCGTGAGTTTACCGTCGAAGTCTCGGCCGAGACCCTGGCGCGGACTACTTTATCCTTGAAAAAGCGGCGTGATCTGGTAAACTTAGAGCGTGCCTTGCGGCTGGGGGATCGCTTGGGCGGGCATCTAGTCACCGGCCACGTAGATGACGTCGGCACCGTGCTGGAAAAGGTGGTCGGTCCCCAGTCCTGGCGGCTAAAATTTGCCCTATCCGCCCCCTGGAGCCGTTACGTGATTGAAAAAGGCTCGATCGCCGTGGAGGGCATCAGTCTGACGGTAAATGCTTGCGGCCCCGACTGGTTTATGGTTAACATTATCCCATACACCGCCCAACATACGACCATAGCCGACCTGAAAGTAGGAGACCAAGTCAATATTGAGACCGATATTATCGGCAAATACGTGGCCAAGCTGCTGGGGCCGAAAGCCGAGGCCTCAGAATCAAGAGTAACTCCAGAAATGCTGCTGCGTCACGGTTTTATTTAATAATAAACCTTAGGATTTATACCTAACCATCCTAATTTTATTGAGGAATAGCTTAAGATGCCGATCGCGCCGATCGAAGAGGTCATTGCCGATATCCAACAGGGCAAGATGATCATCCTGGTCGATGACGAAGACCGGGAGAATGAAGGTGATCTGACTCTGGCCGCGGAAAAAGTAACCCCGGAGGCCATCAATTTTATGGCCCGCTTTGGCCGGGGGTTGATTTGCCTGGCCCTGAGTCATGAAATTATTGAGCAATTGCAGATCCCGATGATGGTCAGTCATAATACTTCCCCGTTCCGGACGGCCTTTACGGTATCCATTGAAGCCAAACGGGGGGTTACTACCGGCATTTCGGCCGCGGATCGGGCCACCACCATTCAGACCGCCGTTGCCGATAAAGCTCAACCGGAAGATTTGGTCAGCCCCGGCCATGTTTTTCCTTTGCGGGCCCGGAAGGGCGGAGTCCTGGTGCGCACCGGGCAGACCGAAGGCTCGGTCGACCTGGCCCGGCTGGCTGGTTTAATACCCGCGGCGGTAATCTGTGAGGTCATGAAAGACGACGGTTCCATGGCCCGGATGGCGGACCTGGAGATCTTTGCGGCTCAGCACGATCTGAAAATCGCCACTATTGCCGATCTGGTGGCCTACCGTTTGGGGCATGAGTCATTTGTTCACCGCCGGGCGATCACCAAACTGCCGACCTATTATGGAGAATTTACGGCCATCGCCTACGAAAATGACATTGATGAATTCCAGCATCTGGCCTTGGTCAAGGGCGACATCCGACCGGATCAGCCTGTGCTGGTGCGGGTTCATTCCGAGTGTCTGACCGGCGATGTCTTTGGCTCTTTGCGCTGCGATTGCGGCGATCAGTTGATTTCCGCCATGCAAATGGTGGAAGCCGAAGGCTGCGGCGTCATCATCTACATGCATCAGGAAGGCCGGGGCATTGGACTGATCAACAAGTTACGGGCCTATGAGCTGCAGGATCAGGGCGCCGATACCGTAGAAGCCAATATTGCCCTGGGCTTTAAGGCGGATCTCAGGGATTATGGCATCGGGGCCCAGATCTTGCGGGATTTAGGGGTGCGGCAAATGCGCCTGATGACCAATAATCCCAAAAAGATTATCGGCTTAGAGGGTTACGGGCTTAAGGTCGTGGAGCGGGTGCCGTTGGAAGTGCCTCCGAAACGAGAAAATCTCAAATATCTCAAGACCAAGTGTATCAAGATGGGCCATTTGCTCGATATGGTATAAAGGGGACCGGCATGATCAAGACGGTGGAAGGCAAGCTTTTGGCCGAAGGACTGAAGTTTGCCCTGGTGGTGAGTCGATTTAATGATTTTATCTGCAACCGCCTGCTGAGCGGAGCCATTGACGGTCTGGTGCGCAAGGGGGCGCGGGAAGAAGACCTGACCATCTTTATGGTGCCGGGAGCTTTTGAAATCCCTCTGGTGGCTAAGAAACTGGCCCAGTCCCAGGCCTTTGACGCGGTCATCTGCCTGGGCGCGGTGATTCGGGGGGCAACCCCGCACTTCGACTATGTGGCCTCGGAGGTCAGCAAAGGTATTGCCAACGCCTCGCTGGAAACCGGCATGCCCATTATCTTTGGGGTATTGACCACCGACACCTTAGAGCAGGCCATTGAACGGGCCGGCAGCAAGGCGGGCAATAAGGGTGCGGCCGCGGCCGAGGCCGCGGTGGAAATGGTCAACCTGCTCCGGCAGATCGGAGCTTAGATATTTGTGCCCGGCTGTCCAAAAGCCAGGCCCGCGAGTGGGCTTTGCAATGTCTCTATCAGTGGGAGATGGCCAGGCCAGTGGGACAATCCATCCCTGATCAATACCAACAACATTTTCAAGCAGGGCAGAAAGCCCCCGCCTATTTCCGACAACTGGTGGAGGGCGTGCAGGCTCATCAGGCCGAATTAGACGCCCTGATCACCCGGTTTGCGGCGCACTGGCGTCTGGAGCGCATGACCGTCATAGATCGGAATCTCTTGCGTTTGGCCACTTTTGAGCTGCTTTATGTGACTCAGGTGCCGCCCAAGGCGGCAATCAATGAAGCC
>JAQVHY010000130.1 GCA_028695935.1 Desulfobacca sp. | reverse complement strand
CGGCAGTCTCAAGTCAAAATAAACTCAAAAGCCCTCCTTAAGACCGAGACCCCAGAGGGAAATCGGGACGTACGAGCGCGGGTCCAGGAAGTGCAGCGCCATCCATTTCGGGATTACTTGCTGCATCTTGATTTTATCTCTCTAGAGTCACCCTTTGGTCGGGCGCCGGAAATCTCCTGAAAGGGGAGGATCGTTGCGTCTGGTTGTGGGCCTGGGCAACCCCGGCCCCCGATATCAACATACCCGCCATAACTTGGGGTTTGAGGTCATCGAGGTGCTCAGCCAGCGCTGGCGGCTGGCGCTCTCCAAACAAAGCCTGGGAAACCGGTGGGGGCAGGGCCGGATTGACCAGGAAACCGTGCTCCTGGCCCAACCCTACAACTACATGAACCGCAGCGGCCCGCCGGTGTTACAGTTACTCAATTATTTCCGGCTGGGACCGGAGAACTTGCTGGTCATCCATGATGATCTTGATGTGCCCCTGGGACGTCTAAAAATCGTCCGTCAGGGTGGCGGCGGGGGCCATTTAGGGGTCAGTTCGATTATCCAGACCTTGGGCACCCAGTAGTTTTTGAGGCTCAAGGCCGGGATCGGGCGTCCCCAACATGGTGAAGATATTGAAGATTATGTATTAAGCCCTTGCTACCCAGAAGAGACCATAATCTTTAAAGACATGATTGCGCGAGCCGCCCAGGCCGTGGAGACCATACTTACCGCCGGGGTAGCCGAAGCCATGAGCCGCTTCCATGGCCCACCCCCGGCTAATTGAGGGCCGGGCTGATGCGGGTGTTATTTATTTCTCCCAATCGTCTGCGCCTTATCGTCCCTCCCCTACCCTTGGGCCTGGCTTCGGTAATTGCCGCCCTGGAGCCGGAACACTCCTTCCGGGTGGTGGATTTCATGTTTGAAGCCGATCCCCGGGCAAGAGTTTTATCTTTATTAAAGGAGTTCCAGCCCGAGATCATCGCTTTCGGCCTGCGCAACATCGACAACCAATCCATCCGCTCTCCGGTATATTTTTTTCCGGAAATCAAAGAATTGCTTGATTGGCTGCGTAGGCACTATCAGGGTCCGATCGCGCTCGGCGGGGGTGCCTTCAGTATTCTGCCCCAGGAGTTTATGGATTATTTAGGCGCTGATTTTGGCATTATCGGGGATGGCGAACTCAGCTTCCGGGCCTTGCTGCGGGCTTATCCTAAGGCTGATTTCAGCCGCGTGCCGGGCCTGATCTGGAGACACCAGGGACAATGGCGGTGCAACCCCCCAATACCGGTGCTGGACCTGGACCAGTTGCCGGACCCGGCTCTGGAATATTTTAATCCGACCCGCTACCACGAAGCCTTGGGCAGTAGCAAGCTACCCGGGATGATCACCTTGCAGAGTCGCCGCGGCTGTCCGATGCATTGTACCTATTGCACCACGCCGTTGATCGAAGGCCACCGCCTGCGGCTACGGTCGCCGGAAAAGGTGACGGCGTTCATGGCTTATTGCTATTCACACTGGAATCTGACCCGGTTTTATTTTATCGATAATATCTTTAATTATCCTCTGGATTACGCCCGTCAACTCTGTCGCGCGGTTAAAGACCTAAATCTCCCCTTGGAGTGGAGCTGCATTATTAATCCCGCCTTTCCAGATGCGGAACTTTTTCACCTGATCCGAGCCGCCGGCGGTTACCGGGTGCAGGTCGGCAATGAGTCCGGTTCCGATTTAGTGTTGACCAACCTGGGCAAGGGCTATGGCCGGATTCAGGTAGAAGAGACTTTGCACCTGTTGGCACAGGCCGGTTTGGCTTATAGCTGTTTTCTGCTTTTCGGAGGTCCGGGTGAAACCCCGGAAACAGTGAAGGAAAGTGTAGCCCTGCTCGAGAACTATCAACCCCAAATGGTCAATCTAACGGTCGGCATCCGCATCTATCCCGGCGCCTCATTGTATGACCAGGCTTTGGCAGAAGGGGTGATTAGCGAGGCCGACAACCTGCTGTGGCCGCGTTTTTATCTGTCCCCGGCCATTGCCGAGTGGATCTGGGATTATCTCTCCGAGGTCACCGCCCGGCATCCGAACTGGACTTTTTAGGCCCTAAGGTCCGGCAACCATGTTGGGGTTATCCCCCTGCCAGGGCCTCACAATACCCTATTCTGATCTCCCTTCGGGTAGCTGTGGTCTTTAGGGCAAAATGATTATGGCTGGGCCATCAGCGACTGAAAAAAGATTTGCACAAACTTGCCCGAGACCACTTCATTTAACAAAAATTTTGCTGGGCTATCACCCGGAAAAGTGGAGGTTAGGGCAAAAAACAGGTTGCCTGAGATAGCCTTTAATCTTTCCGGCAAGTCATTAAAAAGTTGGCGGTCCTCGACCGGCAGGTCGAACAGACGGCAGGCTACGGGGCGATTTTCAAAAATTAAGCACTCGTCTAACTCGTTAAGCGGACAGAGTAGATGGGCCTGCTGATAGATTTGCGCAAAACTCTGGTCAGTAGAATCAATGCCGTGCTGGCGTTTTAGGTCCCGTACGCTGCGGTTCACCTCTACCGCCCGGTTGATAGCTCCCTGGCGCGCCACGCGCCCTAAAGTGGCATTGATGATGTGATGCAGATAGACGGCTTCGATAAAAGAGTTGATTACCAGATTCTGGCAACAGCCGGAGTGGCCCTGTCCGCACAGGCTCTGCGCTCCGGAACTGACCAGACGGGCATCGATCTCTTCCCGCAGTTTGGTGTAGTCGGCAAAAAACGGGAACAGATCAACCAGATGCTTGGTTTCTAAAGAAGGCTCCCTAATCGTCAAGGGTTTTTCCTTCTTGCCATACTTGCGGATAAACCACCATTGATTAAAATTGGCGGGCTGCGATTTAAGACCTTTGAGTTTCTTTCCGGCCAGTTTATGGCCCAACCCTTTGCGGAGCAGATAGGCGTTGACCACCGTGCCGGTGCGCCCGATGCCGTGGCGACAATGGACCAGGACTTTCTTGTTCAGATATAGACATTCGTCCAACCAATCCAGGGCCTTTTCTAGCTCTTCCAGGTCTGGGGCTTGTTCATCCGGGATCGGAAAGAAATAGACCTCAAACCCGTAATCCGCTTCAATCCAGTGCAGATCGCAGAACTCGTCACACAGGTTCATGATCGCCTGGATGCCTTGGTCCTGCAGCGCCTTTAGGGTCTCATAAGACATGGGGGCTTGACCCACTGCCAGGTTGTTGGTAATCCAGTTGATCCGGTAAGACTTGGTTTGCGCCATGTTGGTTTTGCTCGCCAATAATTAAGATAGTTAAGATATTAAAAGCAGTGGAACAGGCTTCCAGCCGGTGCAATTACCCCGGCAAGATGCCGGTGCCACAAAGATAATTTTTTTCAACGGGTTATTTAAAATTATCATTCAAATGCCACCGATTCGTTATTAAGGCATTGATTAGATTAACCATTACAACAGAAAACAGCATTAATTGTTTGGGAGAATATATTGCGCATAGCGTTCCTTAAAGTCCTTGGTCCAGGCTATTACCTGATCAGTGCTGGTCAGGGCCATATCCAGTAGGCGGGTTTTTCCCTGCAGCAGGCCCAGAAGCGTCAGGCGAGAGAGCATCGGACGGGCGGCATGGCGCTCAAAACGGGCGTCCAGCAGGTCACCCTGGGTCTTGACCGCAAATCCGGCCCACTCCAGGATACTCTGGATGAATTGCACCCGGAGCAGACGGTTGGCATAATTTCCCCCGCCGCCCTTGAAGCGAAAGGCGATGTAATTGGCCTCCGGGTTGTAGCCGCACAGGGTATCGGTAACGGCAAAATGATAGCCGAAGCGGAGATTGAGATGCAAATAATCTTTGGAAACCAGGGCGTAGCTGGCCAGAGCCGCGGAGCGCAGGCTGATCAAACCGCCACTTACCCGGTCAAATTCCTCCCAGTCCAGGTGAATTAAGCCCTGCTGCCACACCACATCGGGATGGCTTAACCCCTCCCAAAAGGCCTGCATCGGCTTGCAAGTAATGAATCGAGGTTCCACAGATTTATTATGCGAGGCCTGGGGCGCGATACCATCCTCCAAGTCCAGGACATACATCACCAGCGGGAGTTCGGTGTCCAGCCGGCGCGCCTGGCTCAGTCCTCGACCCCGGCGGCCGATGAGCGAAAACATTTCAGACATGCCTTTTTCGTGGCAGAAGCGCACAAAATCATGCATGCTCCGACAACTCTGGGGCACAAAATCAGCGGCCTCGGGATCGGTGAGACGCAGCGGCGAGATAAATTCCATCAACTGCCGCAGGCGAACCATAAAGCGAGTTTCAGCCGCGGGGGAGGATTTGGCCGGATGGGTTTTGAGGCTTTCTACCTCTCCTTGATATACCCGACAGTGGTTGGCGTCCACGGTAACGATCTGTCCCGGCGATAAGCACTCCGTGGCCTTCAGGGTTTCAACGATCACCGGCAGTCCATACTCCCGGGCCACCGAGGCAAAATGACTGGCGCGGCTGCCGCCATCGGCCACTACCGCTCGGAGCCGATCGATAATGCTGGCAAAAGCTGGCGGCAGGGTCGAACCGACTAAAATGGCGGCCTCTGGGACCCTCCGTAATTCTTCCACCTGTCGGACAATAAAGACCTGGCCGATGCCCACCCCGGGGCTGGCCGTAACCCCTTCTGCCAAGAGCAGGAGATGGTCAAGGGCGACGGCTTCCCCCTGATTCAATGCCGGGCTGGAGGCCGGAGGAGAGGCTAAGGCCCGTGATTGCAAAATAAACAGGTTACCCGTCTTATCCTGGACCCATTCGATGTCCTGAGGCCGCCCGGCCAGCTTTTCCAGCTCCATTCCCCATCTGGCCAGTAAAATCGCCGTCTCCGGCGAAAGGCAGGTCCCTACTTCTTCCCTGGTATCCAGCCGGCAAAAGGGGCTGGCCAGGCTTTCCACTAACCGGGACTGCGGCTCGCGACTCAGATAGTGCACTTCGGGGACGGTGCTGCCATCCACCAAGCGCTCACAACGGTCGGGTATGGCATAAACCGCCAAGCAGGTTTCTGCGTTCGATGGCCTCGGTTCGGCCGTATAGATTACCCCACTCACCGCGGCTTCCACCATTTCTAGGAACAATGCGGCCATGGGGACTTCTTGGTCGGCCAGACCACTGCGGATCCGATAAGCTAAGGCCCGGGGAGTGTATTTGCCGGCTATGACTGCCTTATAGGCCTCCAAGACCTCGGTACTTAAGACGTTCAAGACGCTGGTATATTGGCCGGCCCAGGTTCTTTCCCCATCCTCGCCGTAAGCACTACTGCGCACCACCCAGGGGCCGGTTAGACTTTCTGCTTCTGATTCCTGGAGCTTTTGGGAGATGGCCGCCGCCACTACCGGTGGTATTTCGGCCTGCTTAATCAAGGACGCCAGGGCCTGGGATAGTTCCTCCAAGCGCCCCGTATCATCTAAGCGGATCTGCGCCAAGAGCTCGTCCAGACGAGGACGGAGTTGATTGTGGTCTAGAAACAACTGGAAGGCATGGGTGGTAACTACAAAACCTCGGGGCACCGGTAGTTTGGTGTGTTGGATTATGCGGCTCAAGCTCTGGGCTTTGCCTCCGGCCAGCTCGGCGGTCGACGTGGCGGCGGCCAGGTCGATAATGTAGGGTGGATCAGAAGCCGCCGGGGGCAAGCTGATAATCTCCCTTATTGAGGCCGCGACTTGCTGAAAGCGGTTCTCTAGGGCTTCGTAAACCCTCGGATTCATCTCCATTACGGAGTCTATCAGGCATCTAATGGAGTAACACAGGCTCTGGCTCAGACTAGCGACCCGGGCCCAATCTACCGCGAGCCCGGTGTGCCAGATTTCCTCCAGTTCGGTGAGCAGTTCCAAGCTTTTCTGATCATGCGCCAGCAGTTCTTTAAAGGTTTGATATTTATAGTGCAAAAGCTTGCCCGGCGCAAAAACTTGCAGCACTAAATGTCTAAACCGCCGCTTTAGTTCCATTAAATTTAAGCAGTAGAGGACGCCGCGGCTAGCGCACCGGCCACCTTTTCTTCTAACTCATCCTTATCAATCGGCTTGATGCAATACTCAAAGGCCCCTAATTGCTTCGCCTGGTGGGCAGTTTCCAAAGTAGGATAACCGGTGAGCATAATGACCCGGGTATCCGGCGACAGCTTTTTGATTTCCTCCAGCATTTCCACCCCGCTCATTTTTTTGAGGCGGATATCCAAGATCGCCACATCGACGTGAAAGTTGCGAATATGCTTGAGGGCTTCCTCTTCTTCCGTGAAAACCGCCACCTGATGGCCTTTGCGCTCCAGAATTCTTTTAATCATGATGCAAGCATCCAAGACATCATCGAGTACCAGTATGTTTCCCATCCCTACCTCCTTACCCGGCGACCTGTTTCGGTAAAGAGCTTTCCTGCGACCAGAGTTCTTCACAGACATCTTCACCGGCTTCTTCTCTCGATACCGGTAATTCTATGAGAAAAATCGTCCCGGGGCCAGTTGAATCTTTGGCGGCCTTGAGGGTGTCCCGATATCTGGTCGGGATCGGACTGGCTACCGAGATTTTGCCGTGGTGGTCTTGAATAATGCCAAATGATACTGATAAGCCCAAACCAGTGCCGCCGGTGGGCGCCTTGGTGGTAAAAAAGGGATCGAAAATCCGGTTTAGGTTCTCGGACCTGATGCCTGAACCGTTATCGGCGAAGGTAACCAGGATTCGCTGCCCGCGGGGGCATAACCTGGTAGTCACCGCAATGCTGCCGCCCTCCCCCACGGCATCGAAGGCGTTGTTGAGCAGATTCATCCACACCTGCTTGAGCTTTTCTTTGTCACCCACAATTGTGGGTACATCCGACGCTAGATCGACTTCCAGATCAACCCAGTGCTGCTTGAAGGGATGTCTGACCAGTTGCAGCACCTCCTCAATGGATTGATTCAGGTCCATCTCCTCCATCTTGCTCTCGATCTGCCTGGAAAAGCCCAACAGGTCAGCGACGATCCCCCGGCAGATCTGGGCCTGCTTCTCAATGATCTTTAAGAACTCATGGCTTTCGCTGTCCTGGGGCAGATCTTCCAACAGCATCTGGGCATAGCCCAAGATGATACATAGGGGGGTGTTGATCTCGTGGGCAACCCCCCCGGCCAATTTTCCTAACTGTTCCATCTTCAAGGACTGGATCAGTTGCTCCTGATATTGCTTGACTTCAGTAATATCCCGGGCCGTCATCAACAACCCGACGATCCGGTCCTGGGCATAGACTGGAATTTTTACCAGATGGAACCAGTGTTTTTTACCGTCCTGGTTGACCTTAATTTCCTTGGAGAGGTGAAAACCAGTCTGGAGAATCTGCAGATCCTCCCGGCGATTGCTCTCCGCTTGGGTCGGGGGGAAGATCTCGACATCCGATTTACCAATGATATCGTTTACTTCCAGACCCAGATATTGGCAAAAGGCGGGGTTTACAGCCCGATAGAGGAAGTTATCGTCTTGCAGACTGACCATGTCCGGGGTTGCATCGAGAATGGTCTTGAGGAGTTGTTGCTGCCGGACCAGGTTTCTCTCGGCTTCCTTAAGCTCATCGATATGCGTGCTCAGGCTCAAGGCCATGACATCGAAGGATTCCGCCAGGCTTTGGATTTCATCCCCCAGGTTTTCCTTATAGACCGGACAATTCTGGCAGGCCTCGATTTTTTGCGCATAATCCCCCGCCGCACATTCCGGGCACAGGGTTCCGGGTAGATACCAGCAGCGTCGGCGGCGGTCGCCATAGGCCGGACAAT
>JAQVHY010000020.1 GCA_028695935.1 Desulfobacca sp. | reverse complement strand
AACCGGTCGATAAGCGTCATCAACTTGGTTAACTCTTCTACTTCGGCCGCTCTGAGGTCCCCTTTGGCTAATAGCCGCTCGGTCTTCTGACGCAGGACCCCTTTTAACGCCTCCCCTAAAAGCCGCAGCGAACGATGCGCCGCCTGTCGTTTCTCTTCCCATTGACCCTGTTTTTGCCAAGTTTTTAAAGTCCTTGGGGCTACCGGCAACTTGGCCCCGATCTCCTCGATAGTCCTTCCCGCCAGATACAGAGATTGGGCTTCGGCACAGTAAAGTTCCCGTTTCCCTTCCCGCTTGTTTTTCTTGACTGTCGCCATGATGGCGGTTTATATACAAGATATCATTAGTTAATTCCAGAACGTCTGGCGAACCTGGCACAGCCATTCGGTTCCGTTTACCACCCCTAGTCCTTCGGGTGGTTCTCCAGTAACCCTGGCTCACCAGATCACCTCTAACATTCCCTGCACCGAACTCTCCAAGATCCTTAGACTCCCCTCACTTAACTTCGTGCCCTTTAACTTACCCTCCCAAAACCATCGATAAACCGTGGAACGAGATACCGTTAGTCGCTGGGCTACCTCCCGCGGCCGTAACAAACGATCCTGAGCCATGTCAAATCACCTCCTTTATCAAGTTCTGCTTCTGATCCTCTTTCAAGAATCATGTCTAGGTTGGCAAACTTGTCCTTGTTTGTCACAAATTGCCGCGGCTCCCCTGGAGATATTCATATAATCCAAGTTATTTACATGATAAATCAATAAGTTATATGATATAAGGCATTGTTGCCAATATATCGCTTCGGGTGGGGGATGATGATCGGAGCAACTCAAAGCGGGGTGGCACCAGCCGCGGGGTCTAAATAGCTCTAGGGCTTTTGCTAATCTCTAGAGGAAAACTAGCAAACCCTCAGGCAAGATTATAGGGAAATACCCCTATAATTTCAGATTGAATAGATTATTAATATTTTTTAATTAGTTATAAAAATAACGTCATCGGCCTAGATCTTGCTACTCTGCTAATCTAAAGGTCAGTTCCGATAGTATCAGCTTCGGCTTTAAGTCGATCTACTTAAACCAGCAGTGCGGAAACATCTTACTCAGGAGGGAGCAATCATGGAATTCATTAACCGCAAACGCTTATTCCGTCCGGACGAAGTCGCCCAACTTCTAGACCTGTCTCGCCGCACGGTATATCGTATGATCCGGGACGGCCGTCTACCCGGGGTCCGCATGGGCTCCCGTCCGTGGCGCGTTCCCCGAGAATCCTTAATAGCCCTATGTCCAGAGATTTTCAATCCTCCAACCCTTAATTGAAACACTCTGACCTTTTTCCCTAAAACCTCCAAGGGGGCGGGCTCTCCGCCCCCATCCTGCCAAGCTTCCCTAACAACTCTAATTTTCCAAGAAGCTACTAAAATTTTTGACTAAAATCTGCTCCAGACCTGGTGGCGCCTGCTGCTTTAGATTTGGTTTTCTAAAATTTTATTGTATTATTGCCTTAGATTTTGCTTTTGAATCGCCTAACTCGCTTAATCTTTTTTATTACCTAGCCGATAAGTATGTTAATCCCAAAAACCAGCCTATAACTCAGCAGACTTAGATTTGAGAGACTTATGCAATCAGATAACCATATCTTATCCCCCCGCCGAAACCCTTTGACGCGATCCGAACTGAAAGGACTAGCTTTTTTGGTAGTTGATGATGTGCCGGCTATTCGCCAGATGCTATGTCAGATGCTCATTCAGATGGGAGTAGAGGGCATGATCAAAGAAGCCCGTGACGGTTTGGAAGCTATGGAACAGATTAAGGAAACCAAATTTGATTGTATAATCTGTGACATTAGTATGCCTCGTATGAACGGCATCGAGCTCCTTAAATGGCTCCGAAACACTGAAGAGCATCGCCATACGCCCTTCCTGATGATTACCGGCGAGGTCTCTGAGGAAACCGTGGCTGCCGCGGTCGAAAGTGACGTGGATAGCTACCTGCTGAAGCCATTCCACCTTTCTGCCCTCCAATCTCGCATCTCAGAAATCATCAGGAAAAATTGCGAGCCCTCGCCATGGGAGACTATTCTCCGTCAGGCCCAAAAATATAAAAATAACAATGAGTTTAACCAGGCGATTCAGGAATTACTCAAACTCTGTAATCCTCCTTACCAGAAACACGCTAAAGTTTTGAACCTGATCAGCGAGTGTTATCTAAAACTGGGAGAACCTACCAAAGCCGAGGAATTTTTAATGGCGGCCCTGGAACAAGAGTCCCGATCATCCTGATAGTCATTAGAACTATCTTTCTGCTTTATACCTTTGAGGTCTTTGGTTGGTTTAAAAGATAACCCCAAGCCCGCGCTGCTCACTAAATACCCTGGCGCTCACGCCCCGATATGCCCAAGACCCCCAAAATCCTGGGCTATCTTATCGCCAGCGGCTAAGCCTGCGATTCATTCCTCATTAAACGCCCAGTCACGGTTTGGCCGGCTTCGGGTTTCAGTCATTTATTCTACTTGCGTTATTTGCAAATTGACTTAGAATATGATAAACATCATTTTTAGCTGAGACTTAGCTGCGATATTGAAGGACAATGAATGAATAACCGTCTCACCCCCTTTTATAAAAACCTTGCCCTGTGGCTGCTCATCAGCCTGGTGATGATCTTTCTCTTCAATTTTTTTAATCGACCCCAGTCGACCCGTGAAAAAACCCAGATCAGCTATAGTCAATTTGTTGATCTGGTCACCGAAGGCAAGGTAGCCAGTGTAACTTTGCAGGGGGAAGAAATCGTTGGAAAAAAACTGGACGGCAACGAGTTCCACACTTACTCTCCCCGTGATCCGGAATTAATCAAAATTTTGCGGGATAAAGGTGTCGAAATCGCCGCCAAACCCGTAGAAGATTCCCCTTGGTACACCAGCTTCCTGATCTCTTGGCTGCCGATGATCCTCCTGGTCGGCATCTGGATCTTTTTTATGCGGCAGATGCAGGCCGGGGGCGGCAAGGCCATGTCTTTTGGCAAAAGTCGGGCCCGGATGATGACCGAGAGCACCGTTAAAATAACCTTCAGTGATGTAGCGGGAATCGAAGAGGTTAAAGAAGAAGTAACCGAGATCATCGAATTTCTCAAAGATCCTAAGAGGTTCTCGCGTCTGGGCGGCCGCATCCCCAAAGGCGTTCTGCTGGTCGGCCCACCAGGGACCGGCAAGACTCTATTGGCCCGAGCCATCGCTGGTGAGGCCGGCGTGCCCTTCTTTAGTATCAGTGGCTCCGATTTTGTCGAAATGTTTGTCGGCGTCGGCGCCGCCCGGGTCCGGGATCTCTTTTTACAGGGCAAAAAACAATCACCCTGCATCATCTTTATTGATGAAATCGACGCCGTCGGCCGGCATCGGGGCGCTGGTTTAGGAGGCGGACACGACGAACGGGAGCAGACCCTTAACCAACTCCTGGTAGAAATGGACGGCTTCGAAGCCAATGAAGGGGTTATTTTGATTGCCGCCACCAACCGCCCGGATGTCCTGGACCCCGCCCTGCTCCGCCCCGGACGCTTTGACCGCCAGGTAGTGGTGCCCATTCCTGATCTTAAGGGCCGCGAGGCGATCTTAAAGGTTCATACCCGCAAAACCCCCATCGCCGATATGGTCGATCTCTCGGTCCTGGCCCGTGGGACCCCTGGTTTTTCCGGGGCCGACCTGGAAAATCTGGTCAATGAGGCCGCCCTGTTCGCGGCCCGCGCCAATAAAGACCGCCTCACCATGGAAGACTTTGAACATGCCAAAGACAAGATTCTGATGGGTTCAGAACGCAAAAGCATGATACTTTCTGAGGAGGAAAAAAAGAATACCGCCTACCACGAATCCGGGCATACCCTGGTAGCCCGGCTACTTCCCGGCACTGATCCGAACCATAAAGTTACGATCATCCCGCGCGGGCGCGCCCTGGGGGTAACCCAACAGCTACCTCTGGATGAAAAACATACCTATTCCAAGGAATATCTGATCAATACCCTGATCGTTCTGTTAGGCGGGCGAGCCGCGGAAGAATTGGTCCTGCATCATCTCACTACCGGAGCCGGCAACGATATTGAACGAGCTACCGACCTGGCCCGGAAGATGGTCTGCGACTGGGGCATGAGTGATGAATTAGGCCCCTTGACCTTCGGCAAGCGGGAGGAACAGATCTTCCTCGGTCGGGAAATCTCCCAACATCGAGATTATAGCGAAGAAACCGCCCGCAAAATCGATGCCGAGATTAAAAACCTGATTATGAGTTGCCATCAGCAGGCTAGTGAGCTACTACGTACCAACCTGTCTAAACTCCATGCCTTGGCCCAAGCTTTATTGGTAAAGGAAACCCTGGGGGGGCATGAAATTGATGACATCATCAATAACTCGGCCTCGACTAGCCCGGCTGAACCTGAAGATACTCCGGATTCCCCTGTATCACAATCGCTACTGGTTCAACAGGCTTAATCCATGGACCAGAGACCCATGAACACCCGCGGCCTGGGGGCGGTTACGGCTCCCAGCTCCCCTACCCTGCTCACTATTGGCCGCCATACTTACGATTTATCCCAAAGAACCGTGATCATGGGGATCCTTAATATCACCCCCGATTCCTTTGCCGATGGCGGCCAATTCTTTGAGCCCCAAGTGGCTATCAAACATGCTCAAGCCATGGTCGCGGCCGGCGCCGATATCATCGATATCGGTGGAGAATCAACCCGGCCCTATGCCACCCCGGTTCCCCTTGAGGAGGAGCTTGAGCGGGTCATCCCGATCATCGCCACCCTGCGGGCTCATTCCGACGTGCCGATCTCCATTGATACCTATAAAGCTGCTATCGCTCGACAGGCTCTAAGCGCTGGTGCTAACTTAGTCAATGATATCAGCGCCCTGCGATTTGATCCGGACATGGCTGACCTGGTCGCCGAAGCCAAAGTTCCGGTAATCCTGATGCATATGCAGGGTACTCCCCAAAATATGCAGGTCAAACCGCAATACCAGAATCTGATGGGCGAGATTAAACAATTCTTTCAGGAACGTCTGGATTTTGCCTTGGCCCACGGGATCTCTGGCCACCAGATAATCCTCGACCCCGGTATTGGATTCGGCAAGACCTGGAAACATAATCTCGAAATAATTCAACGTCTGGATGAGTTTCAAGAGCTAGGCTGTCCCATCTTGCTGGGCACCTCACGTAAAGCCTTTATTGGCAAAATACTTGATCTACCGCCCGCCGAGCGCGATATTGGCACCTTGGCGACCATTGCCGTAGGGGTGCTGCGCGGCGCCCAACTTATCCGGACTCATAACGTCCTGTGGGGACACCAGGTAATCGCCATGGTGGAAGCAATCCTCCACAGTTACCCCAGATAGTGTGATTGTTTTAATCAATTTATCGGTAGGAACATCCCCATGTTCTGAATAGGCAATTATTGTCATTACCTATATCGGTAATGGCTTTAATTGGTATTCTTCCGGAAACTCCCCCGCCCCTGGTGGGAAGGGGTTGGGGGGAGGGGGACGTAAAATTCAACATATGGAGATCATATAATATTTTTAATTACCCAACCAACCTAAGCCCTTTAATGAAAAAGGAAAACTGGGTTCCCGAATCATTACTAATTGATAACTGGCAACTAGAACACATACCCGATATTCTTCAGCCTTCCCGAGAAGCAGAAAATGCACGAATTATTTAACCTGCGCTGGCAAGATGGCGCAGACATTATCCTGGTTGCTATCCTGATCTACCAGTTGATTCTGCTCCTGCGCGGCACCCAGGGTAGCCAGGTCCTGGCCGGCATGGTCATCCTGTTTCTGGCCTACTGGGGGGCCCGCCGACTTGATCTTTTCACTCTCGAATGGGTCCTCGAAAGTTTTGTCAATAGCTTTTTGTTGATCGTGATCATCCTCTTTCAGGCTGATATTCGCCGCGTATTGAGCCGCATGGGACGACGCGCCATAATCCATCAATCACTTTCGGCGCCCAAGGCCCTGGAAGAAATCTGTGCCGCCGCCGACTCCCTGGCCAGTAAACGCATCGGCGCGCTGATCGTGCTGGAACGAGAAGCTCGACTGGACGATTATCTCGAAGGCGCCATCCGTCTCGACGCCCTGGTAACCCGAGAACTGCTCATCAGTCTGTTCTGGCCGCATACCCCTACCCATGACGGCGCCGTCATTGTTCAGGGCGACTTGATTGTCGCGGCCGGCTGCGTTCTCCCCTTATCCCGCCGTCCGGGAATTGACAAAACTTTGGGGACCAGACACCGGGCCGGTTTGGGTATTACTGAAAACACTGATGCCGTGGCTCTGATTATCTCCGAGGAAAAAGCTCAGGTATCGATCGCCCGGAGCGGCAAAATAATTCCCAACCTCAGCCGGGTGCAATTGTTACAAAACCTAGAGGAATTATTTACCAAAGAAGAAGAAGAAGAAGAAAGTGGTCAAAAAAGCTGGTTGGCAAAGATTTTTAACTTCATTGTCGAAAAATAAGGGCCTTAAGTTACTTTCTTTAGTCCTCGCCTTAGCCTTATGGTTTGCCATCGGCGGTGAAGAGCGTATCGAAACCAGTCTAACTTTGAACCTGGAACTGGTAAATATTCCCCGGGACCTTATCGTTACCAACGACATCCCCTCCCAACTTGAGGTCCGCATCCAAGGCCCGCGTAGTGTGGTTCGGGAATTGGCCAACGAGAAATTACACAAACGGCTTGATCTCACCGGCTATAAGATTGGCAACCATGTTTTCCCCTTAAGTCCTGGCAGCCTTTACTTTCCTAGAGGGGTAATGGTAACTCGCATCCGTCCCAGTGCCATTACGGTAATCCTTGATCAAGCCATTATCCGTCAACTGGAAGTCCATCCTATCGTCAAGGGCCAGCCAGCCCCAGGTTATGAAATAAGGAAAATCAGTATTACACCGGAGCAGATCGATATTAAGGGACCTAAAAGTGAAATCTCCCAACTGAACTCCCTGAAAACCCTGCCCATCGATGTCAGTCATCTGAGCTCTCCGGTAACCCGGGAGGTAGACCTCGATTTCCAGAATCTTCATCTATCCTACATCGGGAGTAAACCGATGCTAGCTTACCTGGAAATAATCCCTATAAAGAAAACCAGGGTATTTCATAAGATTAAGATAATACCCGCCATGGCCTCCGGTCCAGTAAAACTAAACCCGGCACAGGTCTCGCTAACCGTCCGAGGGCCCATGACGCAATTAGCTGATCTATCACCTGACGATTTGACTGCCAAAGTTGAACTCAAAAACCTCAAACCCGGAAGCCATCGCGTCGAGGTTAAAGCGTCCTTACCTTCCGGCCTGGAATTGGTGCGTATTCAGCCCGAAAAGGTCCAGGTGCTCTTGCAAAAGGCCAAAAAATCCAGTTAGTAGTCATCCGTAAACTCCCTCTCCCTACCACGCAAGGGGGTTGTGTAGGATGGCGTAAATTTCAACATATCGAGATGATATTTTTCACCACCACCCTAAGCCTCCCCCATCAAGGGGGAGGGGAAAGCGGGTTTCCGGATGGATACTAGCTGGCTTACTTACATAAACTCCCCTCCCCACCGTGGGAGGGGTTGGGGGAGGGGGACGTAAATTTCAACATATCGAGATGGTTTAATACCAAGTTTTCATTCAAATGCAACAAACTCAGATCTTAAGGCATTGAATAAATTATTTTTTTCAACAGAAAAGAGAAAACTAAACACAGAAAACTGTATAATATCTATCACCACTTTTTTACTCTCCCGCGTTATGGAGCAGAGAAAAGTGGGTTCCCGGATGGACACTAGCTAAATTTATCTAAAGGTCCCCATCGTTGACCGTCCAACTCTTTATTCCTTGTTATCTTGACCAATGCGCCCCAGCCCTAGGCCAAGCCCTCACTGATTCTCTGGATCACTTCGGGATCGCCTGGGACTACCCTAAAGCGCAGACCTGCTGCGGCCAGTTTGCCTATAATGCCGGAGAATGGCCCGCGGCTCGGAAATTAATGCGCCATTTTCTTCAGGTCTTTGGCGCGGCCGAAACGGTCCTCTGTCCCAGTGCTTCTTGTGTCCTGACCGTACGACAACACTATAATCAGTTAGTCACCGACGTTCCTGAAGCTACCCGTCTGACCCGATTACAATCACGTGTCTGGGAATGGAGCGAATGGCTGGCCCACCAGATGCCCCTACCCTGGCCCCTAAATTTTTCTGGCACCCTGGTCCTGCACCGCTCCTGTGCCGCCCGGCAATTAGGACTCCTTGACCATCTGCCGGCTTTACTGGACCAGGTGTCCAGTCTAACCATCCGGCAAGTGTCCCCCTATTACTCCTGCTGTGGTTTTGGCGGTCTGTTTTCGGTAAAATACCCTGAACTTTCTCAGGCTATAGGTGAGAGTTATTTACAGGCAGTGTTGGATGTTGGTGCGGATGGTTTGGTATCCCAGGACTTAAGTTGTCTGATGCATCTGGCCGGAATCATCCGGGACCGCCATTGGCCCCTGAAAATCTATCATCTGGCCGAAATCTTGGCCCCGCCTACCCCCTATTCAAAAATGATTTAGTCTTGCGCCGTCTCCACCAAAAATCTTGGCACCAGATTTACTCGCCTCGTCACCTTACCCAGCCTTCGGTCCTCAGATGATCATGTTTTCGGTTTAGACGCCGGTACTAATATTTGCAGTCTCTTAACTGCTGCCCTCTCCGGGTCTTTGCTGCTCCAAGCCTATCAACCGAAACGACCTCCTTAATCTGGAACCCACCGTTATGATCATCCCCCTTAGCTTCAAGACCAGACAGGTCGTTTCGGTCGATTGCTTTACGTCAACCAAATCAAGACTCGATCCCCTATTATTGGCCCTCTCCTGATTTGACCACTCCTTGGAAAGGCAAGTATATCCGATTCCTTCCACCTCTGCCGAGGTTAGCTAACACGGTTATCAATTACCCTGGAAGTCATCCGAGAATTGATCCAACCGCAAGCGCACTCCTAAGGTGGTAAGGTGTTCTTCGTCGATCAGTCTTTTGATAGTGTTGACCTTTTCCACATCCGCCAGACTATATTCCCGGCGGTTGGATTCCGTCCGTTTGGGTTTCAAAAATTCTTCAAAGGTCTTTTCCCAATATCGCAGCGTCGACTTCCTCACCCCAGTGAGTTTGGAAACCTGATCTATATTTAGCATTACCCTTGAATCCAGATCAATCTTCGCCATAACTTTTTACCTCCGTGAGGCTTAGCCCCCTATCAGCCTCCTAATAACTGTAAAGCCATCGATGGCAACGAATTGGCCTGACTTACCATGGCCACCGCAGACTGAACCAGGATCTGATTGCGCATATATTCGGTCATCTCCGTAGCCACGTCAACGTCCGAAATACGGGACTCGGCGGCCTGGAGATTCTCAGCCTGGATGGTCAGGTTAGAAATCGTATTACTCAACCGATTGGCAACCCCCCCTAAATGGGCCCGAATGTTATCCTTGCTATGGATGGCCGCATCCAAAGCTTCCAAGGCTTGTTGGGCGGCTGATTGGGTACTGATAGTATATCCTGCCGCACCTACCGTAATGGTATTGCCCACCCCCAGAGCCGAGGCCGTCGCACTGTTTATCCGAATGTAATAATAATCTTCCGCCGAACTGTTGCCGGTCCCAAAATGGATTTTCATCTGATTGCCAAAAGACCCATCCAAACCGGAGCCCGATAAATCGCCGTTCAACAGATTAACTCCGTTGAAGTCGGTGGCATTGGCAATACGGGTGATCTCTGAAGCCATGGCCTGATATTCACTATCCATGATGGCCCGCTGCGCCGTGGTATAAGTCCCGGTGGCCGCCTGCTCGGCCAACTCTTTCATCCGGATCAGCTTCTCGTCGATTACGGAAAGTGCCCCATCCGCGGTTTGGATCAACGATATCGCATCGTTCGCATTCCTTACTCCCTGATTCAAGACCCTAATATCAGCCCGCATCATTTCCCGAATTGCCAACCCGGCCGCATCATCGGCCGCCGAATTAATTCGTAACCCCGATGATAAACGCTGGACCGAAACGGACAACTGGTTATAAGCAAAATCAAGATTACGGGCCGCATTCATGGCCATCAGATTGTGGTTAATTACTAGTGACATAATCGGTTACCTCCTTGTAGGCCTCGACATCCTTGTCAGATAATTGAATCATTTGTTTTTCTTATCGAACCGTTTGTTCAGTAACTTTAAATTTTTTTTAAAAAAAATTTACCAAGGTCTGCCCAGATTAGCAAGTAAGAACCATTTGTTCAACAATTTAAAATATTTTGTTCAAAAAATATATCAACACTATAAAGTTTATCAGGCCTGCTGATCTCTTATCTCAGCTAGCTAAAATTTTTATCCCACAACTTTATCTCCGATTTTAGCTTCTTAAGAATTATAATGATATCCCGGTGACCAGCTGTCCGGTCTGCATCTGAGCAAAAAATATCACCTCCAGAGAAATTCCGGCGTAAGCCTAAAAATCGGGCGGTCGTTGCGCTTAGCAGGGGATATTCAACTAAATTAGGTAGGGCGATTAGTAAGGCTTGGAAATTTTGCGCGTCTGGTTGAAATCTCTTTATTCCCCATGGTCCCTTGATTAGGCCCTTTGTTCCTCCTAAATCGGTCTAAGCCCTGATCTGCTGGCCCGGGCGGTTGATTAAACCATAGATCAGTCCTTAGCCCTGCCAGTTATTTCCGAGTCCCGTGACCGGCATCTTATGGTTAAAATAGCAGACGGGCAATGTCTTGCCAATTATAGACAATCTGGAAAGGATGGGTCCGGCGGTTCCAGGGTTGATCATAGACAATGGGGGTAACGCCGTTTTGGGACAACTGCCAGCAGGTATCCAGGCGATCCTCCACAAAGTAGTCGATCCCGTGGTCATGCAAATACTCCAGCTTGATATCCGGATCCCCGGTGGCAATAATGCGGATCGCCTGGGGTGGAACTTTGGTCAGGGTCTGATGAAGCCAGGTCTGGATCGGCTCCACCTTGTCGCGCGCCGTAATAAACAACAAGGGCGTTTCTTGGGCCAGTTGAGTCAGCACTTGCACGGCATGGGGCAACGGCTTAATCTCCAGCTCATGGGGCCGGTCGATCAGCATCTCCAGGATTTCCATGATAATCGCTTCTTCCATCCGCAAACAGCGATGGAGATAAAAGTCGGTAATATCCTCATAGCGCAAATGCTCCAGGCCATAGCGTTCCCGTCCTAGATTGATAAAGGTAGTCATAATATCGGCTACCACCCCATCAATATCAAAGGCAATCTTATCTTTGGGAATCAATGCGGATATCGGCTGAGGGTCATTAATCAACGCTCTTTCCTCCTTAAGAGCCGGTCTTTTTCAAAATTAGAGATCACTAACAATCTGGCTTTAATTTGGTTTCGGGCTGTGGTTGTCGATAATTTTCCAAGATGGCTATAACTTCGGCGTCGCCCAGATCATACCAATTCTGATAAGCATCCGCCACCGCAAAGGCCAGACCGCTGCGGATGTTCAGACACACCAATTCATCCACCTCAGACTTAATCAGGTTGACCGTTCGCAGCGACCCGGTAGGCACCGCCACCACCAATTTACCCGGGGAGCGTTGCCGGAGATATTTAATCGCCGCCAGCATGGTATAGCCCGAAGCCAGACCATCATCGACCAGGATAACCGAGTAGTCTGTTAGATCTGGTAACGGCTGCCCCCCACGGAATAGATTCTGACGTTGGCGTAAGATTTTCAGGGTCTTTTCGATCTGCGCGTTAATCTCGTCCTGACTCAGCCGCAGTCTTTCCAGCAGGGCCTGATTAAAAATGACCTCACCGTCCGGATTAACCGCCCCAAATCCGGCTTCCGGATTCCAGGGGATTTGTAATTTGCGCACGATTACCAGATCCAGAGGGAGATCCAGGGCACGGGCAATCTCAAAGGCGACCGGCACCCCGCCCGAAGGGATACCCAAGACCAGGGTTTGGGTATTCTTATACTGAGTCAGTTTTTCAGCCAGCCGCCGGCCGGCCGCGCTACGATCGGCAAATACCTGCACCCGATCCCGCCAGCCGGGCTCTTCCACGATGGTGGTCATCCGTTCCTCTCCCTGGCCGCCAGCCATTGCCGTAAAAAATCTTCCTCCAGCCGGGCTACCTGCTGGCGAAATCCCGCCTGAGTGACCCGGGCGGCCTTGAGGCCCGCTCTCAGGTTAACTTCGGCCAGATACCAGCGGTCCTCCGAAAGCTGCAACAGATCGATCACCGCATACGGAAATTTCCCTCGCCTCATTACCTCCTGGCACCAGGACAAATGCTCGGGAATTAGCTCGACGGGCCGAGACTGGCCGCCGAGAACTAAATTATTCCGGAAATTATGGGGATTATAACGCTCATAAGCCTCCATATAATCACCCACCATAACCACCCGTAGGTCCCGATAATCAGACACCCAGGGTTGCACTACTAAGGGATAGGGTATGGTACTCAATGAGGCCAGGCTCACCAAATCTTCCAAAGAGGGCCAAAGATTAACTCCCTGGCCACAATTGCCTCGATCAAGTTTGGTAACGATGCGCCTCACTCCGCTCGCCTGGTAGGCGTTGAGTTGGGCCAGTAAATCAGCCCGACTATGGGCCACGAAGGTTTCGGGCAGCATAAACCCTCCCAAAACCTCGGCTTGGGCCGCCTTGGACCGACTCAAAACCTGGGCCAAAGCCGCGGGAAATAGAGTTACGCCCCGTTCCACCAGATCTAACAACTTATACTCTTCCCCGGCCTTGAGGGGCAGCGATCCCAAAACTAGATCCCCCGCCTCCAAGTATGGGTATAATTTTCGAAATTGCTGGGCAGAGCGGATAATTCGCCCCCCGGCTTTTCCAATTCTGGCCTCCATAATCACAAATTAGGAAAAAGCCCAGGGGTTGTCAAGGTGCCCCCGCCAGAGGACCATATAAGCCGCGGTTTCGTCGGGCTGCCCTTGACTTTTGTCCCTGAATACGAGATACCGCAAATTAAGAGGCTGGGGAAATGAGGCCAACCATGCATTTTCAAGTTATTTAAGCAGGGGTGGCAAGACCTTATCCACAGTACTGAAGACTTATGCTCAATATTGTTATCCTCATGGTCGGTAAAACCCGAACCGGTTTTATTCAGGAGGGACTGGCCTTTTACCAAAAGCGCCTCCGACCCTATCTAAAGCTCTCGCTGATAACGGTCCGGGAGGAGAAACCTTACGTCAGCCTCAGCGCCGATCACCTCCGTGCCCGGGAAGGGGCGCGACTGTTGGCCAAGATCCCTCGGCCGGCCCGAACCATAACCCTGGAAACAGCCGGACAACTGATGACCTCCGAGGCCCTGGCCCAGTGGCTGACTAACCGGGAACAGGAATCTGCCGCACCGCTGGTCTTTGTGGTGGGCGGTCATCTGGGGCTAGCCCCGGCCGTGGTGACCGCGGCGGACTACCATTTATCCCTCTCCCGCCTAACCTTCACCCATGAACTGAGCCGCCTTATTCTCTTGGAGCAGATCTACCGGGCCATGACCATCCGCGCCGGACATCCTTATCATCTGTAGATTTATTACTAGGGGCTACAAGCCTCTGCCTTAGAAGCCCCTAAAACTTATACGGCCTCGACAGCCTTAACCCCAGGCACTTCCTGGACCAACAACCTCTCAATACCATGCTTCAGGGTCATCTGTGACATCGGACAGCCTTTACAAGCACCCGTGAGCCGGACTTTAACCACCCCTTGCCCTTCAATAACATCTACCAGTTCGACATCGCCGCCATCCCGCTGGAGCAAGGGACGCACTTTAGCCAGCGCATTTTCTACCAATTCTTTCACTAACTATTCCTCCTTAATTACTACTTTTACAAAAGTTAAATTTTAACGTAACCACGATATCTAGAAAAGTAAACCCTGGCCGACCCCAATTTTTTACTAAGTGAAAACTATTCTAACTCATAAATGGCCTCAATGCGGACGTGGATCTCCTCCTCCCCCACTTCAATAGGGGTTTCGGCCGCCGCCTTGGGAGCGAAGGCCAGACCTTCACGGGCCACCGGCACCGGCCGCGCCGATATTTCTGTAGAAACCTTAAATAGGCGTTTGACCTTGAGGTGTTCGGCCTGGGCCAGGGCCTCAGCCAGACGCCGGGCCTGGGCCAGGGCCTGCACCGCGGCCTGACGGTTCAACTCCTCCAGACGGGAGTGCTCCCAATAAGGCCCTTGCACGCTGGTCGCGCCGTTCTGTAACCCTAAGTCAATTACTTCTCCTAGCCGTTTGACATCCTTCAACTTAACCCGAAAGCTGTGCCGGGCCCGGTAAGCGGTAATCTTGGACGGCTCCCCGCGCTTCGGGTAGGTATAGACCGGCGTCACCCCGTAACCCGTACTTTGGACCGACTCCTCCGCGGTCAAGGCCTTTTTAATGATTGGCAAAAATTTTTCCGCCAACCGGGCATTTTCCGCGGCCGCGGCCTGGGCCTGAGGCGCTTCGGTCTCAATCTTAAAAACCAGAGTGGCAATATCTGGCGTGGCCATCACCCTCCCATCGCTGTGAATCCGAGCCGTGAGACGATCGTTTTTTTGTTCTGCCGCAATACCGCTGCTGCTGGTCAGAACCGTCAGCACCAAACAAAGGCTACAGACACTCAGGATCATTAAATAAGTCTTCTGCATAACCGAACTCTCCTTGCGTGGTTAGAATCCTCGGTTTCCTTTGCTCTCTATCATCTTGTAACGAGTTGTTTTCAGAAAACTATGTTTCCTTGACGGTAGGGGCGCAATTCATTGCGCCCTCCAGGGCTTTAGTTCTTCCGGGCCCGATTAGCGGCGATCAGGGCTGCCAGGCGAATCGCCGCCTGCAGACTGCCGGGGTCCGCCTGGCCGGTGCCGGCCAAATCATAGGCAGTACCATGATCCACCGAGGTGCGGACAATGGGTAATCCCAAAGTGATATTGACCGCGCGGCCAAAATACAACAATTTTAAAGGGATCAAGCCCTGATCATGGTACATCGCCACCACTGCGTCAAACTCACCCCGTTGTTGGCGCACGAACAGCGTGTCCGCGGGAAACGGCCCGGTTACCGGGATGCCCGCGGCCTGGGCCTGCTGAATCGCCGGGCTAATGATCGCCGCTTCTTCGGTGCCAAATAGGCCGCCCTCGCTGGCATGGGGATTTAAGGCCGCCACCCCGATACGTGGTTGGCTCAGGCCAAAATCCACCCGCAGGCTGCGATGCGTCAGGGTGATCAGGTTCAACAGATTTCCAATGTTCAGACGGGCAGCAACTTCTACCAAGGGACAATGAATAGTAGCCAGTACCACCCTAAATCCATCCCCGGCCAGCATCATGGCCATTTCCGCGGCCCCGGTACGCTCGGCCAGCAACTCGGTATGCCCCGGATAATCATAACCGGCCAGATGCATGGCCGCCTTGCTGATCGGCCCGGTCACCACCGCAGCTACTGCCCCGCTTAAGGCCAGGTCAATGGCCTTAAGTATAAACTCCACCATCTTAGCCCCGCTGGCCGGGGTCGGGTGGCCGTAAACCAGATCCGCCGGATCCAGATACGACAGAGCCAACAAATCGATGCCGCCCAGCTGATATTGCCCCTCATCGGCGTGGGTTACGGTCCGGATGCCAAGCTGCGGGGCACACCGGGCCACCGCCCGTTCCAGCGCCGCCCGATCCCCGATCACTAGTGGTTGACAATTCTGATATATTTCTTCCTGGGCCAACGACTTGGCGATAATCTCCGGCCCGATGCCGGTCACATCGCCCATGGTAATCGCCAGCCGGAGCCGCGCCTTTGCATTGCTGATTTCTGCCATGCCTAGCCTGCCATCGATATTAAACTGCTTAATTATAGCTTATTACTGCCATCGAATAAAAATAATTCTGGTCCCTTACAATCCTTGGCAAACGTGACTTGGGTGGGGTAGGTCATTCTCACTAGCACGAATTAACCTTGCCACCCGCCTAAGGAATTAATAATATAGGAATCCTATGATAAATTTTTCAAACCGCTGGGGAGGGAAGGAATAAGGTTATGGCCATAATTAAAAACTTAGGAATAATTGGGGTAGGTAATATGGGCCAGGCCTTGCTCAAGGGCTGGCTCGCGGCCGGGCTGGCTGCCCCCGACCAAACGAGGATTTTTGATCTCGACCCACAGCGCCGCGAACTGGCCCGGCAACAATACGGGGTAGCAGTAGCCGCCGATAACCTTGATCTGGTCAGCCAGACGGAGATCGTGCTGCTGGCGGTCAAGCCTCAGGTTTTCCCCCAGGTGCTGGCCGAAATCCGCCCTCAGGTTAAGCCTAGCCACCTAGTCATATCCATCGCCGCCGGCATCCCCCTCAGTTTGATGGAAGAGTACCTTTCGGAGGCCCGGATCATCCGTGTGATGCCCAACACCCCTACTATGGTCCAGGCCGGGATGGCCGCCCTGGCCCCCGGCCGTCGGGCCACTGCGGACGATTTACAATTGGCCCAACTACTCTTCCAGGCCGTCGGGCAGGCCGTGGTAGTGGAGGAAAAGCATCTGGACGCGGTTACCGGCCTGAGCGGCAGCGGTCCGGCCTATGTCCTGACGTTTATCGAGGCCCTGGCCGATGGCGGGGTCAAGATGGGACTGACGCGGGACACCGCCCTCCGGCTGGCGGCCCAGACCATGCTGGGCACCGCCCAACTCCTGCTTAAATCCCAGCAACATCCCGCCCACTTAAAAGATCAGGTAACCTCCCCCGGCGGCACCACTATCGCCGGATTACACGTCCTGGAGCAGGGCGGCTTCCGGGGCCTGGTGATGAGTGCGGTGGAAGCCGCCACCCGCCGGGCCCAGGAACTGGGGCAAAACTGAGCGTCTCACGCTCAGAGTCACCCACGTTTTCCGGTATCCCCTATCCCTGCAGATTAAAATAGGGTGCGTCCTACGCACCATTTCTAGCTCAGTTCGGGCGTGCCCAAGTCCAACCTGGGCACGAGAGTAGAAAAGCGTTCGCTATCTGGGTGGGTGACAGTCAAAGGTCCGCCCAGGGCCAACTCGTTCCCAAGTTGTACTTAGGAACGCAATATTTCTTCCTCTCGTTCCCAAGTTGTACTTGGGAACGCCATAAACCTGTCTTCGCCACCGTTCCTTTATTTTACCTTATTTAATTCCAGGGTTTGGGGATCTTGATGATAATTGGGAATAATGCTTTTAAACTTGGCCAACAGAGCAGAAACCTGCCGCTGCCGGACTAACTCAGCAATCTCGTCCAGGTTGGTTTCCCAGACCGCGGCCTCCTGTCTAGGCCCTACCGCCCTCAGGATCAACGGATGTTCGGTAGGGTGCGGCTGCTCCTCGCGGTTGAATAACTCCTCAAACAGCTTTTCCCCAGGACGCAAACCGGTGTATAAAATCTGAATATCTTTGCCAGGGTGTTTTCCGGCCAGCAGACAGAGTTTTTCGGCCAGGTCGCGGATCTTGACCGAGCGCCCCATGTTCAGCACAAAAATGTCGCCCCCCCGTCCCATATGAGCGGCTTGCAGCACCAGTTGTACCGCCTCCGGGATGGTCATGAAAAAGCGTTCGATATCTGGGTGGGTGACAGTCAAAGGTCCCCCCAGGGCCAACTGGCGCCGGAACAAGGGGATAACACTCCCGGCGCTGCCCAGGACATTGCCGAAGCGCGTGATCACGAAGCGGGTGGTATGGCCATTATTCAGCGACTGGACATATTTTTCGGCAATGCGCTTGGTAACCCCCATGACGTTGGTGGGATTAACGGCTTTATCCGTGGAAATCATCACAAACAACTCGGTGCCCGCGGCCAGGGCGGCTTGGGCCAGGTTGCGGGTACCCAGGACATTATTATAAGCCGCTTCCAAAGGGTGGCGCTCCATCAGCGGCACGTGTTTATAGGCTGCGGCGTGAAAGATCAGTTCGGGATGATAGTGCGCCAAGAGTAACTTGAGGCCAGGACCATCATTGATGCTCCCTACCTGGGCCTGTAAGTCAAGTTTGGGAAATTGCCGCTTTAACGATCCCTCCATCTCGTACAGGGCGTTTTCGGCCCGTTCCAGCAGCAATAGTTGTCGGGGCTGAAACCGGGCTACCTGTCGGCAGATCTCCGAGCCGATGGAACCACCCGCACCAGTGACCATAATCACCCGGTCATGGATAAACTCAGATAGTGGCTCCCGGTCAATATAGATGGGCGGTCGGGGCAATAAGTCCTCCAGTTCAATATCCCGCAGGTCAGACAGGCGCACCCGGCCATCCAACACTTCCCTTAATGAAGGCAGAATCTTGAAGCGGACGCCTAAAGGCCGACAGTCCTCGATAATCCGATTAAGTCGATCTTCGGAGGCTTCCGGCCAGGCAAAGATTATTTCCTGGATCCGATAACGCTGGATCAGGGGGATCATGCGCCGCAGTCCCCCGGTGATCAGGACATTGTGGACCCGGTAGCCGTGCAAATGTTGGTCGGGATCAAGCAAGGCGATCGGCAGGTAATTATTGGCGTGACTGATCATTTCGCGAATCAAGGGTTCGGCGACATTAACCGGACCGACTACCAATACTCGGCTGACCTCTACCTTTTCGCCGGGACCCAACAAGGCCCACCGTTCCCGGGCATAGCGGACCAGAAACCGGCTGCCACTGGCAAAGGCCACTAATAGCAGAAAGTCCAATACATAGATGGAACGCGGTATATAACCCAGATAGGGACCCAGAAACAGATTAACGTTGAGCACCAGAATCAGGCTGAGCAGCGTCGCCTCCAGGATGTTCTGAATATCGCCGAAACTGACATAACGCCAGATCCCGCTGTACAGATCATAGTAATAAAACAGCCCCCCCTGCACCAGCATCACTAGCGGCAGGCTGCGCCACATTACCTGATAATAGGCCTCGGGAATGTAGCCTTCAAAACGCAGGACATAGGCGCTAAGATAAGCTGCGGCGAATAAGGCCAGGTGGAAGACAATAATTAACGGATAGCGATAGGGCACCACCCGCTCCCACCAGTACCACCACCGACAAGTTCGCTCCCTGAGGACAGGTTCCTCCGCCTGAGGCGATTCGCCTGTGCCCGAACAGGTTATGGCCCGGGCTTTAATCGTGGCCGATTCGGAAATTGCTGATCCCTACCTTTCTTCAATAATTTGGCACCCGGCCCCAAAAGTGACCAAGTGTTTTTCCTTATTTTCGAGATTATGGCTGAGTTAAGACTGCCGCCGCCATACCACCAATCCTAACAGACCCGATCCCAAGAGCACCACGGTGCCGGGGAGAGGAACACATGGGGCACCGCCGGATGGAATAAAGACGGTAACGCCTTTTTGAGCGTATCCGGAGTAGCTTCCACCCCAGGTCATGGTATGGTCTCCTTCTGACCAGGTATCATGGATATACATCGTCCCATCGGTTTCATAGCCATAGCCCAGCATCGTGTGGCCTTCAATATGAACCAGCACCACCCGGCCGGCATCGATTTCGGCCATATATTGGGCAAAGGTAAATCCATAGGTTAAGCTCAGGGCATCAATGTATTGATTGTAGAAATCAGTGGACAGGTTCGCGATGGCACCATAGCCGGCATAAACCAAATACTCATACAAGCCGTACATTCCCGAGGAGGCTGTAAGTCCGGCATTGACAATGTCTTGAGCCGTAGTTGGATAGCCATCATCATAATACCAGAAGGTAGTGCTGCCATTTTTGTTACCTACAGTTTTAAGGGGTGGACTAACGGCACTATCCTGACTGGTGCCCATAAAATCGGCCAGGCAGTTGAAGGAGTGATAAGGAGGAGCCACGTCATCTCCAGACGCCAGATACCCCCCCTGATAAAAATCACTTACATGTTCGGGGCTGGCAATGGCATACTGGGCCAGATAATTCCAGGTCCCGGCAGTGCTCGTAAAGGTACTGAGCTCAGCCACCCCTCCCGGCACCAGATTATCGTAGCACAGACCGTTATAGCCATTGCGGTCATAATACCCCATCATCATGCCCGCCGAGGTGGGACTGCAACCGTACCACCAATCATAGTCTGGAGCATTTAAATATGTTCCTTGACTATGGGCCACCAAGTTCGCGGCCTGAGCCGAACCTGGTAAGGCCGCGACCAAAAAACTTAAGCACAACCAGATCATGATAAACGAGATTACCTTTTTCACTGTATCCCCTCTTTGTGTGTGTGTGTGTGTCCTAGATTCAGAATCCGCGAATTGTTCGACTCCGAGGCCGTTCCCTGCGATTATCACCCCAGATATCGAATCCAAATTAAGGCTGTGGTATATCTTGAGATATCTTTAGCGTTGAGACAGCTTGTTAGCTTGTATCTCTTTGTCTTTAACACCTGGCCCCCAAAAAGGGGAGCCAGGTGGTTTATGGTTTAGGGTAGCTAGATCTGCTTCCGTCGCCGATAAAAAGCCAGGCGGATCACCCCTGCACCCAATAGAAGTAAGGCCCCGGGGATCGGAACTACGGCTGTCGAAGTTAGCGGTACGTTAAGATCTTCTGAAACCACTCCAGGAGAAAAACCCATATCCGTCCCTAAATCAATATCGGCGATATTCTCGATCCATCCCTGGATGGTTTCTCCCCTAGCCGTATCGGTCAGGCCCATCCCCGTAATCAATAGGCCTAGGCAAACTACTAAAGTCAAGTATTTCATTTTATTGCGGCGCATCAAATCTCCTTTCTAGGCTGTGGATTGGTTCCCGGTCTTCTGCCGGGGTTAAAGGTTATAATGTCCAGTCCGGAATCTGGCCTCGCCCGGTTTAACTTAATCAAGCTGGCCCTTAGCCGACATCTAACTTCTTACGCCGATAAACCGCCACCCGCACCAGGCCGGCCCCTAACAGCAACAGGGCGCCGGGCAGGGGGACCTTGTCCGTAATCACGTCGTTGCCGCAGAGCGCCGTGCCCCATAAGGTATAGAAGCCGTCTTCCCACGGACTCCAATTCTTTATCCCGGTAAGGGTAACGGTGATGATATTATCCGTTCCAGGATTGGGGTTGACCGCGTAGCTGATTGACGCTGATCCCAGGGGAATGAAGAAAGCGCTGGTGATTTTCACCGGAATTTCATTTTCGTAATACACCGGGACGTCATTCCGGTAAACCTGGTATTCGCCACCATAATATGCGGCGGAGCCTATTTGGACGTTGGCCACCTCTTGTTGGGAATTATTGTAGCCCAAAACAGCAACTACATTTGAGTTACCGTCGTGGTCCAGCATCTGCACCCCCGTATCCCAATCGCAGTCTTTATCCAGATCGAAAAACAGGTCGGCGACTCCCCAGTTAGGCCCGCCCACGGTGTGGCCACCTGCCTGGTTGTTGGTATAAATCTCGAAAATTATACTGCTACCAGGATTTATGGTGACATCGATCTTATCGGTACGGAACTGATCGCCATAGACATCCTTCCAGGCGCCCGTGGGCGAACCGGCGCTGTAATTACCATTGGTATAGTATTCCGCTCCCAGGGTGTAATTGACATCACCCCCGGCGGGGTTGTCGGTGATGGTGTAGGTTACTGCATAAACGTTGCTCCCGATTAATGCCAACGCCAGCGCCATACACAAAGTTAGCCATTTTTTCATATGATCAATCTCCCTATTGAAATTAATTGTCCACCTTGTTACGTTTTTCTTTTTATTACCCCCTCTCCCTGCTCAGCATTACTCTTTTCAGTACCCGGGAGTCGCATTAGGGTAAGCGACTACCCGTCGATTGCGATCAATTTTTAAGACACCTTCTCCCTTAACCACCTCCTTTCTTATAACTGAGTTTATCCGGGACTCTTTTGCAAAAGGTCTTTTCAGCAACTTCGTCTTCACTCCTAAAAATTGAAACTCCTTATGAAATAATTTCTACTCTTCTATAGGCAATTTTCGGGCCAGAATGGTCATCAAAACAGGTTTTTTATAACTTATTGATATATCAATTATTATAAGTTTAAAATCACTATCCGCCTGAATTTTAGCTTTAATATTGTTCTATTTAGTTAACATTATGTTCAAGCGGATGGATTATCCCGATGCGGATAGCTACCTTACAGGTTGATTTTGTTTTTAAAAAAAGCCCTGGATCTTAAATTGGCCTATGTATGATTTCTGAAACATTTGCTCTCGGCCCCTTTAAGAAAGCGGGTCAGGGGCAAGGGCAACGCCAATCATCCTGGCGTCGGGTAATAACTTTTTTTCTGGGCCCGGTTCTGATAGAATTAAAAAAAAGACTTGAAGTCTATCATCATGTTTAGTCAGGTCGTTTAATCTCAGGAGTACATAATGACTCAACGTCAAGCCGCCCTAGCCGGCCAGATCACCCCGGCCATGGAGGCCGCGGCCCAGAAAGAGGGCTGTGCCGCGGAATTCATGCGCGCCGGACTGGCCCAGGGTTCCCTGGTCATTCCTGCCAATCAGGAGCATCATAATCTTGATCCCATTGCCATCGGCACCGGCGTCCGGGTCAAGGTCAACGCCAATATCGGCACTTCCCCCCCGGATGCCAGCTTGGAAAAAGAGCAACGCAAGTTAGCCGCGGCCATCCGCTGCGGTGCTCACACCGTAATGGACCTGTCCACCGGTGGCGATCTGGATCAGATCCGCACCGCCCTATTGGCCCAATGTCCGTTGCCCTTCGGTACCGTGCCCATCTATCAGGTCATGACCGAAGCTGATAGTCTGGAAGAGGTTAGCGGTGAGCAGATCATCGAAGCCGTGCGCCTCCAGGCCCGTCAGGGCGTCGATTTCGTCACCGTCCATTGCGGGGTCACCCGCCGGGCCTTGCCGCTCTTAAAGCGCCGGGTCACCGGGGTGGTATCTCGGGGCGGGGCCTTTCTGGTGGCCTGGATGCGGCGTCACCGACAGGAAAACCCCCTTTATGAGCATTATGATGAATTACTCAACATCGCCCGGCAATATGACGTCACCCTGAGCCTGGGCGACGGACTGCGGCCCGGCTGCCTGGCCGATGCTACCGATCGGGCCCAATTGCACGAGCTCAAGATTCAGGGCGAATTGACCCGGCGGGCCTGGGCCCAGGGCGTGCAGGTCATCGTCGAAGGCCCCGGCCATCTGCCCATGTCGGTGATTAAGAAGAATATGCGACTGCAGCAGAAATATTGCCAGGGCGCGCCCTTCTATGTGTTGGGCCCCTTAGTCACCGATGTGGCCGCGGGCTATGATCACATTGCCGGTGCCATCGGCGGCGCCCTGGCCGCCAGTTGGGGGGCTTCTTTCCTGTGCTACGTCACCCCTGCGGAACACCTGAAACTGCCCGAAGTGGAAGACGTGGTGGACGGAGTGATCGCCTCGCGCATCGCCGCCCATGCCGCCGACATCGCCAACGGTATTCCCGGCGCGGCTGATTGGGACCTCAAGATGTCCCAAGCCCGGCGGGCCCTGGATTGGCAGACCCAGATCGATCTGGCCATCGATCCTGACAAAGCCCGACGCTATCGAGAAATCAGCCAGGCCCAGGAAGACCAATGCACCATGTGCGGCCGCTTCTGCGCCATGAAAATCTTTGACGAACGCTTTGATGAACGCTAATTAAGAGGATTGGAAAAACTTAGGGAATCTGAGTTGATTTTATCAGGCCGGTGAGAATCGAACTTGCGATGACAGCCTAACTACCGGCCGGCCTTATAAGGCCCTGCTGGCCCAGCCAGTTTGGGTATTTAGCCCATAACCACGAAAACCAGTCCACGGCGGACTGGTTTTCTTAATTATTATCTCTAGATCCGAAGGGCTTGACTGCTCCCCTGCTCACGGGTTAGGCTCGCCCATAGATAGAGACAGCGGCCTTCCCGCTCTGATGATGGGCAGCTAAAGCTTGCAGGCCGCCTCGCATATCGGCTGCCACAGTTTTTTCTCTGCCTCCGGGAGCTGATCATATTCTTCCTGGGTCAAGATACAATCCGCCGGCAAGGAATTCATGTCTTCGACAATGGCGCAGTTAGGATGCGGATAGCACTGCTCACAGGCACAATGGACGTATAAAGCCATCTTTTCTTCCTCCTTTTAAAAGACTATAGCAATAAAACCAGGCGATTGCAACCCCGGGATAATCCGTCCGCCCCCTTAATCGGGCACGATTTCCCAGTAATCATGAAAAGATGTTCCGGTCGCGGTATAATTATGGCTTATGGTTCTCCCGGTGCCCAGGCGCTGTCCTTCCCGGGGTTTCCAGAAGCGCAGGTAAATAGCCGGAATCAATTGGGGGCCTTCTCCAGTCTGTTCCTCGAGCCAGATCTCTTTTTCTTCGATGATCTTCCAGACCGTACCATACCTTTTGTTTCGAACCCGTTGGCCCACCCGAGGCAATTGGAGCATTTCTCGCAGCGGTTTGAAGCGATAGATTGATTTCTCTTCCACCTCCAGGATCGGCTCTCCCATCAACATAATGCCGATGGCCCCGATGGGCGCGGTGACCAGGATGGACAGCACCGCTACTGCCAGAATTACTTCGCCTCCGGCTACCCCCGACTCCAGGGGAATGGCCCCGATCGCCGCCTGTACCGTAGCCTTGGGAATATAGGACACCACGCAAAATAATTTTTCTTTCCAATTAAGGCCAGCCCCCATTACCGATAGATAAGTCCCGACTGAGCGCCAGACCAGGCCAAAGGCAATTACGGCCAGCCCCGCCAGCCCCGCGTCCCAGGCGACCTGGATGTTGACCTGGGCCCCGACCAGCACAAACAGCAGCAGCTCGGCGAACACCCAAAGTTTTTTGAGTTTCTGGGAGATAATATGAGCCATGGCCTCTTCTTTTTCCAGGATGATGAAGCCGATGGCCATGACCCCCAGGAGACTGGCGATAGGCAGAAAACGATGGGCCAAATCCTCAATCCAGGTCAGGACTATAGCCACGCCCATGACCATAATGGTCTTGCGGGGAGGTGCCAATTCGTATCTGAGAAAGAGTTTATATAAGATATAGCCGGGAATCAGGCCAACGACGATCCCCAGCACAATGGAGATCGGAATGCTGCCCAATTGCCAGGCCAGGTTGATCTGCTGACCGCCATACATGCCCAGCAGAATGGTAAAAATTACGATCACAAAGACATCATCAATGGAAGAGGCCGCTAGAACCAGGGTGGGAATGCCTTTTTTGTCCCCCTTGCCGCGCTCCATGAAATTAATCATCAAGGGCACCACCACCGCCGGCGACACCGCGCCCAGAATGGACCCCAGCATGGCCGCTTCTAACCAAGTCAGGTCTAATAAAGTTGGAGCTAATATGACCACCCCGGCAATCTCGAACAGGGCCGGGACCGAGGACATAAGGAGGGCCGGACGGGCGGTGCGATGCAGGGTGTCGCGGCGTAGTTCAAAACCGGCTCGCAACAAAATAACAATCAGGGCCAGTTTGCGAAAGTCAGCCGACACCGCCATCATGGCCGGGTCAAGCAGATTGAAGACATAAGGGCCGGATAGGATGCCCACAATTAACATGCCTACCAGGCCCGGCAACTTGATCTTGCGGAACAGATAATCGGCGACCAACCCTAAGACGATGATTACGGCGAGACTGAAAGCCATGCGTGTTTTCTCCTCAAAAAAAAAACTTCTACCAGAATTAGGACCATCTTTCCAGTAGAAGTCATTAGCCGGCCGGTTCCAGGCACAGGCGGTTAGGGGCGGACCTCATCGCCATCTACTACAATTATTCTGTTAGCATAGGAAATGAAAATATGTCAAGCGATTTCCTAAACATATTGCTGGTCAGGAGCGAATATCGATTTTATCCGAGGTCTTCCAGGTGTCCAGCAACTCAAAGCGCCCCTGGCTAACGCCGACAATGGCTACCGGCTTGATGGGCACGCCATTAGCTCGAATATAGGAAATGTTACCGGTTATCCCCTGGAAATCTTTGGTAGTTCTCAGGGCCTGGGACAGGGCCTGTTCCTCGGTAGTCCCGGCCCTGGTGATGGCCTCCGCAATCAGACCCACGGCGTCAAATCCTAAAGCAGCAAAGGCGTCATCCGGGATCTGGCCATATTCCTGTTGAAAGGACTCCATAAATTGGCTAACCGCCGGCCGCGCATCGCCACGGTAGGAATGGGTTGAAAAATAGACCTGGTCAGCCCCATCTATACCTGGAGTATTAATGATTAGTTGATTATCAAAACTATCACCTCCTAGGATGGGGAGCGTCAGACCTGTCTGGCGGATCTGTTTAATGGCCCGACCCGCTTCCACCGGGAGTGCAGCAATAAAGATCGCTTCGGGTTTAGGACTAGCTGATTGTAACTTATTTATAAGACTACCGAAGCTTTGATCGCCAGTCTTGAGTAGTCCCTCTTCTACTATGTCGCCCCCTAACTCCGTGAATCGCTGTTTAAAAAACCGGGCCAGGGCCAAGGTAAAATCCGTGCATATATCAGTCCAAATCGCCACATTTCTGATCTTGAGCTTATGATAAGCAAATTCGGCAATGGCAAAGGCCTGGTCGTCATCGCCAAAAGGAACCATGAACATACAGTTGCCGATCCATTCCGGCAATTCCGGATGAGTCGCTCCCGAAGTCACAAAAGGAACGCCCGCGGCCTGGAAAGTTGGGGCCACGGCCAACACAAAGTTGGTATCGCCATAGCCCAATCCAGCCGCGACCCCCATAGCCAACAGCTTTTTGGCGGCCTGCCCGGCGGCTTGCTCATCGGTTTTGGTATCCAGGCTGATCAACTCCAGCTGACGCCCGCCCAATAACCCACCGGCCTGATTGATTTGTTTGACCTTTAGACGGGCGCCGTTCAAGGCCGGGCGGTCGATCGCCGCCATGCTGCCGGTCAGATTATACAAGGCGCCAATTTTTATCGGTTCGGCGGCCTGATCCGCCAGGGTCAGACCAGGAAGCAAAAGAACGATCATTAATAGATTTATGGTTTGCCACATAAGTCTTATCACTAACTCCTCCTTTACGGATCTCCGGGATCCCGAGGGCTGATTTTCTCCAAAAATTTGAAGGATCGCAAATCCCGGCCCCAATGGTGGTGTATGAAGCCCTGTGCCAAACCCAGACATTGCTTCTGAGCCCAAGGATCAAAACGTAGTCGGGAAAGTTTAGCTAGCGGCAGGGTCTGAGCCCGCCGCAAGAGTTTCCAGGTTCCGACTTGCAGCGGGTACAAGCGACCAGAAGCTTTAGTTGTACATGAACCACAAATCACCCCTCCCTGATCGATGTCAAACCACAAGGGGCCGCGGGGCACTTGCTGGCATACCAGACAAGCCTGCCAACGCGGACCATAACCGGCCAGGGCCAGGAAACGGAATAGAAAACTGCATAATAGGGATTCGGGTGATAGACCCTGATCTAGCAGGTTCAGAGCTAATTCCAGGGCGGCAAAAGTCTCTGGGACATTCTCTTGCGTACCCACGATTTCTCCGGCCAGTTCGCTCAGGCAGGCGGCTACTCCCAGCCGTTGTAAATCTTGCCGCAGTCCCGGATAGGAGCTGACCAACTCGCAATTATCAATCCGCCCCAGATCTCGGTTGGGTCGCTCGGTATAGATCAGATTGACCCGGGAAAACGGCTCCAAACTGTTCAAAAACCGCCGTTTACTCTTGCGGGCCCCCTTGGCAATCGCAGTCAGACGCCCGACCTCGGGGCTTAAAAAGGTAACGATGCGATCCGCTTCCCCATAATCACGAGATCTAATGACAATGGCTGGAGTTTTCCGAGCTGGCACGTTTTTTAATGTTATTACCGACTTGGGGGAACTCTAAATAGCCGCCTCGCCGATCACCTGTTCATGCTCCAGGAGCCAGCGTTTAACTTGCAGGCCGGCGCTGAACCCCCCTAAGGAGCCATCAGCGCTGATCACCCGGTGACAGGGAATGATGATCGGCAGCGGATTGGCCCGCAAGGCCCCGCCCACGGCCCGAGCTGCCTTCGGTAGCCCCAGATGGCAGGCCAGTTCTCCATAAGACACCGTGGCCCCAAACGGTATCAACCGTAAAGCCGCCCACACTCGTAGTTGAAAAGGAGTACCCTGGAGATCGAGTTTCAGTTGATCAAAATTATGCGCTCGGCCGGCAAAATAATCTCGCAAGGCCTGAACCACCTCAGTCTTCCAAATAGGCGCGGGTTCCGGGCCGCCAGTGCTGATATTATCAGTATCTGGGTAAATTAATAACTGTCGCAACCCCTGGGGGCTGAAAACCAGGCCTATTCGCCCCAACGGCGTCTCTAGCAGGTATTCTTCAGCCTCGGCCTGGAATGTTCTGGCTGCCGTATTTGCCATTAATCTTTACCTAAAGATGGCGGGCCAAAACGGCAAACCAGAAATTATCATCCAAGATGGTTTCGGGTTTGAGGGGCAATGTTTTCATCTGGGTCAACACCTTATCGACTTCGGTGCCCATCAGACCGGAAAGAATATACCATTTTTTATCCAAAAAACTATCCTGGCCCAAAAGGTCCCGCACCGCGCCATAGTAAATGTTGGCCAGGGCCAGATCTGCGGGGGTTCCACAATATTTCAGCACATCATCACATATCAGGGTAATGCAATGCTCTTGCCGATTATGCTGGACATTTTTGATTGCCGTCCCAATAGCCAGATTATTATGATCTACGGCCAGCACCTGCTCGGCGCCGCGGGCCACACAGGCCAGGGCCAAAATACCGGTACCGGTGCCTAAGTCCAACACCCGAGGTAAATATTCATGGTTGTAAACCTCGTTAATCAATTCCAAACACATCTTGGTGGTGGGATGATAACCGGAGCCAAAGGCTACCCCCGGATCAATCCAGATCAGGTGTTCGCCTGGCGGTGTCTCACAGGGCTCCCAGGTCGGGCAGAGATAAAATCCCGCGATACTTCGAGGTTTGAGCGGATAGCCCGCTTCCCAATCTTCATAGTCGATTACGGTTTCAGAAAGATAGCGTTCGGCTTGCTCTTCCCCTAAGAAAGTTTTTAAGGCCAGATCCATCTTACAGGTAAAAAACAGATAAGAACACTCACCCTCCCGCCAGCAGCCCAAATAATTTTTCAGGTCTAACGGCGGCCCCAGGGCAATCTCACCGGCAATTTCGTAAATGAACAGATATTGATATGGACAACTAGTCAATGATCGGTCCTTATGGCCCGGTAGCCGAAATTAAATTAGTCGGAAGCACTGCACCATAATCAACGCTCCGTCACTGCCTCGATCACGGCTTGGGCAACATACTCCAACGCCTCGGCGGGCAGCTCCGGATAGATCGGTAAGGCCAAAGTCGTCGCCGCGGCCCGATCGGCCTCTGGAAAATCCTTATCCTGGTCACCCAAATAGGCAAAGCATTCCTGTCGGTGCAAGGGCACCGGGTAGTAGATTTCAGTGCCGATCCCGGCCTCAGTTAAGCCAGCCCTGATCTCATCGCGACGCTCCACCCTAATCACATATTGGTTATAAATATGATAGTGGGGTATTGGGTCATCGCCATGTGGATAGACCGCCTTCGGCGTGCCAATCCCCGGCTCACTCAACAATTCATTATAACGCCGGGCATTGGCCTGGCGGCCCGCGGTCCAGCCGTTCAGATAGGTCAATTTCACCAGCAGGGCCGCGGCTTGAATGGCATCCAGGCGAAAATTGCCACCGATGATCTTATGATAATACTTGGGCTGGGAGCCGTGCACCCGCAAAATCTTTAATTTTTCATAAAGCTCTGGGTCATTGGTGACTACCATCCCGCCATCCCCCAGGCCGCCCAGGTTTTTGGAAGGGAAAAAACTGAAGCAACCGGTATCACCCATAGACCCGGCCCGTTTAACTATTATAGAGCCATCGGACTGCCGCCAGGGATACTCGGCCCCAATAGCTTGGGCCGCGTCCTCGATGACCTTGAGGCCATAGTCCTGAGCTAAGGTCATAATCGGCTGCATGTCGGCACACTGACCGAAGAGATGCACCGGCAATATGGCCTTCACCCGCCAGTCACCCTGGCGGCGCAGGTGGGCCAGAACCTGGGCCAGTTTCTCGGGATCAATATTATAGGTTACGGGGTCAATATCAACGAAAACCGGCGTTGCCCCCAGCCGGGCAATGGCCCCCGCGGTGGCGAAAAAGCTGTACGGAGTGGTGACCACTTGGTCCCCCGGCCCGATATCCAGGGCCATCAGCGAGATCAGCAGCGCATCCGTCCCTGACGACACTCCGACCCCAAAGCGACAGCCACTATAAGCGGCGATCTTGGCTTCCAGCTCTTCCACATTGGGGCCTAGAATGAATTGCTGGCTTTCTAATAGTTTGTCCAGAGCCGCGTGAATTTCGTCCTTAATGGCCTGATATTGGGCTTTGAGGTCAAGCAGAGGGACATGCATATGTATCAAACCTTGTTGGGTGCAGATAATTTGAGTATTTAAAAGACCGCGGCTTTCAGGCCTTAAATATATGTGCTTGGTTATAATCCTTAAAGGCGTTCCGGGTGTCCACAATCAGGCGCGCCTGGTCGGCAATCAGGCCGTAGTCGTAGGCCGAATGATCGGTCACCAATAACACACAATCGGCCTGTTGTAACACTGCCCCATTCAAAGGTGTTGAAGTCATATCGAAGCCCGGATAATTACGCATGCCCGTTAAGCGAGGAATATGGGGATCATTATAGCTCACGACAGCCCCTTCCCGCTCCAACAGATGAATGATTTTAACCGCCGGTGACTCACGATCATCATCGACATCCTTTTTGTAGGCCACGCCCAACACCAACACCTTGGCCCCTTTCAGCGGCTTGCTGAATTGATTCAAGGCTTCCGCCACCCGCTGCACCACGAAATAGGGCATATAGGTATTAATCTCCCCGGCCAGTTCAATAAAACGGGTGGAAAAATCAAATTCTCGCGCCTTCCAGGTCAGGTAAAAGGGGTCAATCGGAATACAATGGCCGCCCAGCCCCGGGCCCGGATAGAATGCCTGGAAGCCGAACGGCTTGGTTTTGGAGGCCTCGATGACCTCAAAGACATCCAGCCCCATGCGCAGGCACAGCATTTTGAGTTCGTTCACCAGCGCGATGTTCACCGCCCGATAAATATTTTCCAGCAGCTTGCTCATTTCCGCGGCCTGGGTGGAAGACACCGGGATAACCCGTTCCACTACCTGGGTATAAAGGGCCACTCCATGCTCCTGGCAGATCGGGGTTACGCCCCCGACCACCTTGGGAATGGTGCTGACCTGATAGCGCGGATTGCCAGGATCTTCCCGCTCCGGCGAAAAAACCAGATAAAAATCCTCTCCCACTTTGAGGTTGCTACTAAGAATCGGCAAGACCAATTCTTCGGTCGTGCCCGGATACGTGGTGGACTCCAGGGAGATCAGTTGACCGGGACGCAGGCTGGTGGCAATTAACCTGGCGGTATGCTCGACAAAACGCAGATCCGGCTCGCGCTTGGCGGTTAACGGGGTCGGGACACAGATGATCAGCACATCGGGCTCGCCCAAACGGCTCATATCATCAGTGGCCTCAAACCGTCGCCCGTCACCCTGGGGTTGCACCAGCTCGGCTAGCTGGCTCGCCGGTATATGCTTGATATATGATTCACCCCGATTCAGAAAGTCTATCTTATTCGCATCCGTGTCAAAACCCAGTACTTTGAAACCCACCTGGGTAAAGCGCAGCACCAGCGGCAAGCCCACGTAACCTAAGCCAATGATTCCCACCAATGCCTGTTTATCTCTGATTTTGGCCAGTAAGTCCACCGTCATCTTCCTTCCTTGATAAGTCAGCCCGAGACGTCGGGCTAAAGTTTCCGTCATCGGTCGGATTTAAATTTTCAATTATCATATCTTCTTGGAAAAGCAAAACACTAAATGACCTCAGCAGGGGCTTGATTCGCTGGTGTAAATCATTAACAATATAATTACTAGAGCTGTTGCTTATGAACTTCGGCTCTCACCCCAAGGATGAAAAGTCGGCTAAGGGCCAAACCCCACTCGACTTCCTTCAAACTCTAAACTTTAAACCCTAAACTTTGAACCTTGAACCTTGAACCTTGAACCTTGAACTTTGAACTTTGAACTTTGAACCTTGAACTGCTCTTAGCAGCGCAGGAGAATTTATGGCGAAGCGTCAATGGTTAGAAATCAGAGTAGAAATCCCGGAGCGGATTCAGGAAGAGGTATCGTTATTTTTGACTGAGTGGAGCGGCCGCGGAGTAATCCTGGAGGACGAGGAGCTACCACCAAGGCAGGAAGCCAGAACCGGCATTAAGGTCTATTTTCCGGCCGAGGACTTTGGACCGCTCCAGGAGAAAGAACTGCAACAATATTTAGCACGCCTCCAGTCGCATGGCTACCGGATCAGCCCGGTAGCCCGGCGCCTCCTGTGGGAAGAGGATTGGGCCTATGCCTGGCAAGCGCATTTTAAACCGCGCAAACTCACCCGCCGTATCGTCATCCGCCCGCCCTGGGAGGATTATCAACCCGCGCCGGAAGAAATCGTGCTGACCATCTATCCCGGCATGGCCTTCGGTACCGGCCGCCATCCCTCCACCCGGCTATGTCTGGAAGCCCTGGAAGAGATCCTCGAAGCCGGGCTGGGCCCAATAATTACGGGCCGCTGGCAGGCCTTGGATGTGGGCACTGGCACCGGTATCCTGGCCCTGGCTACCGCCCGCTTCGGGGCCCGGGTGCTGGCCATCGATATCGACCCGGAGGCAGTATCCGCCACTCGGAAAAATATCCTGCTCAACCAGCTTCAAGATCTGGTATGGGCCGAGGATCTAACCCTGGAGTCGATTCGCCAGAAGTTTGCGCTTATCCTGGCCAACCTTACCGCTCCTGATCTACAATCGCTGGCCGAAGCCTTGGCCGGACGTCTGCAACCCGGCGGCTCATTGATCATCTCCGGCTTTTTGGAGGACGATGTCCCCCGCCTGGTGGCCAATTTCACGGCCCAGGGCCTGCAGCAGACCCGCACCTACAGCCGGGAAGATTGGGTAGCCCTGGTCTTTAACCGCTATTAAAATTATGCCCCTAGCGTTACCTAGATTATGAACAATAAAAAAACCGGCAGACCGTAATCCCGCAAGATTACCCTTATCACTTAGGTGAAGCTATGATAGAATAATTAGCCAGTTAAACAAGCAGGAAAAAAGGTAGGATCATCACCCAGAGCTTTGCATCAGACCATGCTGAGCCTCTGACTCAAACCAAAGTTAGACATTGTTCCAACCAAT
>JAQVHY010000019.1 GCA_028695935.1 Desulfobacca sp. | reverse complement strand
AACAGTGCCAACCCGGCCTGAAGCAGGATGGCATTGCCGGGCGGCCCGGAGCCGTGCCGTAATTTGCTGAAGGCGGTAAAAAATAGACCATCACCGGCCATGGCCTGATAGACCCGGGGCCCGGTCATCATCATGGCGCTGATCAGCGAGAGCAGACTCAAAGCAATGGCCCCGGCAAAGATGCGGCTCACTCCGGGACCAAAAAGGGCCAGGGCGGCCTTTTCCCCGACCTCCAAAACGCCGCTCATCTCCGGGGTGGAAAGTCCATAAATAAACGTCATATTGAGCAGCAGGTAAAAGACGGTCACTAAAAGCGTACCGAGAGCCAGGGCCAGAGGGATGTTCTGGGTAGGACGGGAGATTTCGCTTCCCATGTAGGCCGCGGCATTCCAGCCGCTATACGCGAAAGTGATAAATACCAGTGAAGTGGCAAACGGGCTGGAAAACAAGACCTTGGCCGACGGGAAGGTGCCAAAGTGGGACACCGACCCGTTACCCCAGCCCAGGCCCCAAAAGATTAAGGTGCAGATGATGGCGACCTTAAACAAGGTAAGCAGATTTTGGATGCGGCTACCCAAGAATAGGCTGTGGCGGTGGACCAAGGAAAAGCCCAGGATAATGCCGGCCGCCAACAGGGTCACGGGGGAGATGGTCAGCACCGTCATCCCCTGAATGTTTAAGGTAAAACCCAGGTTGGGGTGCAGACCCAGACTCCCCAGAAAATAGACCGCAAAGGCCATGGCCGCCGCGGCCACCGGGGCCGAAAAACCTACCAGGAGGGACACCCAGCCGGACAAAAAGGCCACTGATTCGCCGAAACTTTCCCGCAGAAAGACATATTCCCCCCCGGCCCGAGGATACCGGGCTCCCAGTTCGCCATAGCACAGAGCCCCGGTCAGGGCAAATAGCCCCCCCACCGCCCAGCAGGCCAACATGGCCCAGGGGTTGTGTAATTCCTGAATAATGAAGCCCGAGGTGGTAAAGATGCCGGTGCCCACCATATTGGCCACCACCAGGATCACGGCAGAGAAGAGGCCGAGTTGGTGGCGATATTGACATTTCGGCACTGAGTCCTGGCGGGCACCAGCGGAGGCGACGTGGTTCATGGGTCAGCGGACCCGCCAGGTAAGGGTGGCGCGGTAAAAATTATCATCACATTCCTCAGGCTGTGCATAAGGAGTCTTATGTGAGGCCAACAGCAGCCATTGCCCCGGTTGGTCAACTTTCACCTGAATTTCACCCTGGTCGTTGGTCTGGCCCAGGGTAGCCGAGGGTTTTTGCGGATCGGCCCAATTCTCATGGGTGAATTCAAGTTTGACCCCGGCCAGGGGCTTTCCTTGAAACATAACTCTAACCGGCAGCGTGTCCCCGACCTTTAAAGCAACCGGGTCTTTGAGCGGCACAATCTCCAGATTGCTCTGAGCTGGGCGGTCAGTCCCTTGCTTCGAGTTGCCGACATTGACCAGAGTCTTGGCAGCCATGTCAAACCGAAAACAGTAGTTAGCGTCGGGGACCCCTTTTTTGCTTTGCATCTTCATCCCCTGCGGGGTGCGGGTCGCAAACCCCGGAACCAACTGCGCGGAAATCAGATAGACCCCGGCGGTGGGTGGCACCAATTCATACTGGCTGACGGAGATTTTTTTCAGGGCGACCTCCTGGCCATCCGGGCCCACGGCCTTGACCGCGCCTAATCGCTCCGCCTTGATCTGTTCATCTTTGGGGAATTTGTGTCCCCAGCCGATTTCGATCTTAACCGGCTGCTTCACTTGGGCAACGTCTTGGTCGGCCAACAGCCAGATCATATGGGCCAGGGAGCTGACCGGAAAGATCAAGATCAGGGCCAGGGTAAGAATTATACAGATTTTTTTCATCTTAAATCTCCTTATTGTTTGGTAAAAAATAGGGCATCATCCGCTCGAAACTACCGACTTGGTGCTGTCTTAGCAGACTTTTTAACCTTTTTAATATCCTGATAGCCCGCCAGTCTTTCCACCCGACCGCGGTAAGGTTGACCTTCCAGACAGCGGCCCACAATGATCAGGCCGTTCCATTTTTCCTTTTCCCCGCTTATTTGGCCCAAGATCGTGTCGAGCGTCCCTTTAACTACCTTCTCTTTATCGGGATAACCGGCATTATAGACTATAGCCACGGGCAGATCGCCGGGATGGGATTTCTTTAACAGGGGAATGAGATGGGGGAGGTCCTTAATACCCATGTAAAACACCATGGTGGTGGGATATTTAGCCAAGTCTTGGATCACCTTATCGCCTTTTTCCTGTTTTCCTTTGAGAAAGAAAGGTGAGGTCTGCATGACAAAGCGGGCATCATAGGCCGGCATGCTGGATTTTTGCAGGGCCGCCATCGCCGCGCTGAAGGCCCCCACTCCCGGAATGATTTCCACCTGTTGCGGCTCCAAACCTTCGCTAAACCAATGCGCCGGGCCAAAGAGGCAAGGGTCGCCGCTGTCCAATAAGGCTACAGTCTTGCCCTCCCCCAGCTTCTCTTTTATCTGCCGAACCAGCGCCTCACGGATGCTGATCCGCTCCTCTTGGAAGACTCGTTGTTCTTCGGGCTTTAGTTTGGGGATTTCTTCCCAAGTCTTGCCTTTATAATCCCACATACCCTTCCAAGGATCACCCAGAATAGTTTTGTCTTGCAAGTAGGGCTTAAAGCGTGCTGCCATCTTCTCGCCGCACAGGATAAAATCTGCGCCTTTGATGACTTCCAGGGCTCGCAAGGTAGCATGTTCCGGTCCGGCCGGGCCGACGCCCACCACATAAAAAGTGCCAGGGGTGAGGGAACCGGCCTGAACCCCAATCACCCCCACCGCCAGCATCAAACCTGCAAGCCAAATTGTAAGGTTTATCCGTTTCCATAATGACATAATTTATCCTCATTGGTGCCATCATTAGCATCTCAGCCAAAATATCCGCTAAATTACTACTCTTGACTAAGATGGATTACTTTTGGCTCGTGCCTTTCGGAAGAGTCGGTTTCTCTGGGGCTTCCTCCGACAAAGTGAAAGTTGGGCCCTCCAGACATTGCCCAACGATAATTATCCCCATGAATTCCTCTTTTTCGGAAGCGAGCTTACCCAGAATATTGCCCAGGTTGCCTTTGACCATCTTTTCTTTGTCAGCATAGCCGGCGTAATAAACCACGGCCACCGGCAGGTCGGCGGTGTTGTATTTCTTCAGGGTGTTTACCAGATTCTCAATTTCTGCCATACCCATGTAGAACACCAGGGTGCCGGGATAACGGGAGAGGTCGCGGGCCAGGTCCTCGCGGTCGGTTTTCCCGAAAAAGGCATATGGCGCGGTCTGAGCCACAAATCGGGCCCCGCCGCCGGTGCTGCTTTTTTTCAAAGCCGCCATGGCCGCGGTCATGGCGCCGACCCCTGGAATAATTTCTACCTGATCCTGGTCCAGCCCTTCCAGCAGCCAGAAGGACCGGCTATAGACGGTCGGGTCGCCGCGGTCCAACAGGGCGATATTTTGCCCTTGGGCCAGTAGGGTTTTCAGGCGTTGGACATATTCATCGCGTTGGCGCTTTTTTCCCGCCACGATCCGGGCCCGTTCCTCGGGCTTAAAGGTGGCAAGATCTTTCATCCACACCTTGCCCTGATGCCACCACAATTCCTTCCAGGGATCTTCCACCTTTTTGCCCTGCAAGACTTCCGGCAATAGTTTGGCCGACTCGGGGCTGCATAATACCAGGTCGGCATTTTTGATGGTTTCCAGGGCCTTGAGGGTGATATGTTGGGGATCGCCCGGACCGGTGCTTACCACATATAAGGTTCCCGAACCTGCGGTCGCGGCCAGGCTGGAAACCATCCCCAACATTAATAACCAAAACGTCATCAAGATCAGCTTCGCCAGCTTTTTTCCTGCCATTTCTCTATCCTTTCTGAAGAACCCAGAGTATCTCGATTTAAGAACACCAATAGGGCCAAGGTAAGGAAAATCCTTGGACGGCCAGTCGTCCAGCCGGTTAGCCTGAGCAAATCATGGTGGTTCTTTCCTAAAAATGAGCATAAAAAAACCACGAACCTCCACCTTCTGGTGGTTGTGGCCTTCGTGGCTGAGTTTTTTACCGCTTTAGTTTTGAATGTTTAACCGGGGTTCATTCCCCGCTTTGTGCCCTATTAATAATCCGGGTTTCTAACCTTTGTCAAGACCTTTTTGCAGATCAGGTCATATAGCAGATCCAAAGATCAGAAAAATTAGGGGCTCGCCTCATTGAATCGAACTACTTAGTAATTTTTCGTTGCATTTGTCGGCTATTTGCTATACACTGAGGTTGAATAAACGGTAGGACATTTAGCAATAATTTAAAGGAACATTAAAGCCATGAAGGCTTATCACCCTTCCTTGAGGAAGGTAACCTTCGTGGCTTTTTTTGTGGTCTGGTGGACTTACCTGTTGATGTTTGATTTCTCGGAATTACAATCTAAAGAATAGGGAAAACATGCACATTTCAGAAGGAGTGCTCAGTCCCGCGGTATTGGCGGGGGGCGCCGTCTTGACGGTAGTGGGCACCGCGATTGGCCTGAGAAAAATTGATTATGAGGCCATCCCCCGGGTGGCCATCCTGTCCGCGGCCTTCTTTGTGGCTTCACTCATTCATGTCCCGGTCGGCCCGGTAGGCCTGCATCTGGTGCTCAATGGCCTCATGGGGCTGCTGCTGGGTTGGATGGCCGTCCCTGCCATTCTTATCGCCCTGTTTTTGCAGGCCCTGCTCTTCCAGTTCGGGGGGCTGACCGTGCTAGGAGTGAATACCGTGACCATGGCGGCCCCGGCGGTCCTCTGCTTTTATACCTATCGCGGCCTATTGCGCCATCCCGGCACCCCCGCCGCCATTGGTGCTTTTGCCTGTGGGTTCACCGCGGTTTTGCTGAGCGGTCTGCTGGTCGCCTTAGCCTTAATCACCACCGGCCAGGCCTTTCTCGAAGTAGCCCAGTTGGTCCTGCTGGCGCATATCCCGATAATGATCATTGAGGGTATCATTACGCTGTTTATCTATCTATTTCTGCAAAAAGTCCGTCCGGAGATGTTGGAGGGAATCTATGCCTAGTAAATGGTGGCGAGGGCAATCCCATCTATTACAGTCTATAGTTCAATTATCTGTTTTTATTATCTTTATCTGTGCCTTAACCAGCCCCGGCCTGGCTCACCGGGCAATAATTTTCGCCTACGCCGAGGGCGATACCATCCATACGGAGAGCAAGTTTGTGCCGGACACGCCGGTACGCCAGGGTGAAGTACAGGTCCTGGATCGCAAAACCGGCAAGGTCTTGTTGACCGGCCAGACCGATGACCAGGGAAAGTTCTCCTTTAAAATCCCGGCCGAGGCCGTGGCCCAGAAGCTAGACCTGGAAATCGTCCTGGAGGCCGGCATGGGACATCGGGGAGAATGGCTGCTCCGGGCCGACAGCTATCTCCAGGGAGTCCAAAAGGCCACGGCTCAGCCCCCCGCATCGACCTCGACGCCGGTAGCTGCGGAGACCCCAGCCGTCACGGTTGACCGGCAACAATTAGAAGAGGCCGTAAATAAAGCCCTGGAGCGCCAGTTAGTGCCGATCAAGGAGATGCTTACCGAACTGACCGTCCGCCGGACTTCGTTGCCGGACATCATCGGCGGTATCGGTTATATCCTCGGCATTTTCGGCCTCTGGGCTTATTTCCAAAGCCGGCGGAAGAGAAATCCTTGAGTGCCATTCAAGAGCCATTTTCCGAAGGCGCATCGCTGATGCACCGTTTGGACCCCCGGGGCAAGATCGGGGTAGCCGGTCTGTTTGCCGTCTTGATCGCCACCGCCCAGACCTACACCACCATCCTGGCCGGACTGGCGCTGTCCCTGGTTTTTCTGGCCCTGGCCGGTCTTCCCTTAAGAAAAGTGGTTGCCCGGCTGCTGGTAGTGAATAGCTTTATTTTTTTTCTCTGGCTGGTCCTGCCCCTGACTTATCCCGGAGACGTGGTGTGGGAGCTGGGGCCGCTGTCCGCCACCCGGCAGGGGCTGCTCTTTACCGGCCTGATCACCCTTAAATCCAATGCCATTATCATCATCCTCATTGCCTTAGTGGCCACGGTGCCGGTCATTACCCTGGGACAGGCCCTGCAGAATCTGCGGCTGCCGGACAAGTTGTGCCATCTGTTGCTGTTTACTTACCGCTATCTGTATGTTTTTGAGGAGGAATATCGCCGTCTGGTGCAGGCCATGAAAATTCGGGGATTTCAGCCTCGTACCAATCTGCACACCTATCGCTCTTACGCCTATCTGGCGGCGATGTTGCTGGTACGCAGCTATGATCGGGCCGACCGCGTTTTCCAGGCCATGTTGTGCCGCGGGTTTCACGGGAGGTTCTACAGCCTGCGGACCTTTTACTGGCAACGCCGGGACGGTACTTTTTTGGCGGCTGCCCTGCTCGCCGGCGCGGTCCTCTTCTGTCTCGAATGGCTAAAACCTAGTCTAGGGTGAATATCGCATGAGTGAAGCCTTGATTGCCTTGCACAATATTACCTTCGCCTACCCGGGCGCTTCCCGGCCGGTATTTCAAGATTTTAACTTTCAGCTCCTGCCGGGCCATCATATCGGCCTCATCGGTCCCAACGGCTGCGGCAAGACTACTTTGTTACACCTGATCATGGGACTGTTGCGCCCCCAGGCCGGTAGAATCGTCATCTTCGGAGAAGAGGTCAACAAGGAGAAGGATTTTGTCCGGGTCCGGCAAAAGGTAGGTCTGCTCTTTCAAAACGCCGATGACCAGCTTTTCTGCCCCACGGTTTTAGAAGACGTGGCCTTCGGTCCCCTGAACCAGGGAAAGTCGCCCGCGTTGGCGGTACAAATCGCTCGGGAGACCATGGATCGCTTGGGGCTTACAGGCTTTGAAGACCGGGTGACCTATAAACTCTCCGGGGGCGAAAAGAAGCTGGTTTCCCTGGCCACGGTGTTGGCCATGCAACCGCAGTTGCTGTTGTTGGATGAGCCTACCACCGGGTTGGACGAGCACACCAAACATCGTCTCATCCACATCCTGAAAAACCTGGAGATCTCTTATATGATCGTTTCCCATGAACATGATTTTTTAAACCACACGGTCAAGGAGTGCTGCCGAGTACATGGACACTGCTGTCAACCCCTGCCCCACCGAGCAGGCGAGGAACCGGTTTCGACCTGCAAAAAAACGGTCTCGGCCCCTGGGGGTGAATATTGACCTGGGAAGCTATAACCTGTTTTTTTTATCAGTATTTCTCAAAGCCGATGTGAACCCCAAAGAAATTGAATGGAGAAAGATCATGAAGCGTTCCCTTATACTCTGTCTGGGACTGATGTTAGTCATCTCACTGGCCCAGGTCAGCCAGGCCCATTTCGGGGTCCTCCTGCCCGACAAAACTATGGTGTTGCCGGGCGACAACCCCAACCTGGAGCTGCTCCTGGCCTTCTGCCATCCCTTTGAGCAGAACGGCATGGACCTGGCTAAACCCCAGGCTTTTGGGGTCCAATCCGGGAAAGAGAAAACCAATCTTCTGAATACCCTTGAGGAAACCAAGATCCTGGCTAAGCAGGCCTGGAAGACCAGTTATACCCTGAAAAAACCTGGGGTTTATATCTTTTACTTTGATCCCCAACCCTACTGGGAACCCGCGGAGGATAAGTATATCGTCCACCAGACCAAAACTTACGTAGCCGCCTTTGGGGACGAAGCCGGTTGGGATCGGGAACTGGGCCTGAAAGCGGAAATTATCCCCTTAACCCGGCCCTTTGGCCTCTATACCGGCAACGTCTTTCAGGGGACGGTGAAATTCAAGGGCAAGCCGGTGCCTAACGTCGATGTGGAAGTGGAATACTGGAACGCTGACCAAAAGTTGACCGCTCCCAACGATTATTTTATCACCCAGGTAGTAAAAACTGATAAGAACGGGGTCTTTAGCTTTGCGGCCCCCCAGGCTGGCTGGTGGGGATTCTCCGCCTTAAACGAGGAAAAAAACGCCATAGCCCAACCGGACGGCAAGAAAAAGGACGCCGAATACGGTGCGGTGCTTTGGGTGCAGTTTACTGGTTGGCCAGGAAAATGACCAGGGCAAGACCCAAAGTTATCTTGATTGCAAAATCACTAATAATTGCCATATATTATAAGAACTTTTTAACTATCGCAATTTTCTATTTGACAAATCAAGGATATCGATATTATGGTGAATAGCAATTTGGCGCTAACCTTAATTTAGCCTCAAAAAGGAACCTGCTATTGCCTCCTTCCGGCTTCACCTGAAGTCGCATGTCAAACTCCGCCCGGGTTGGTTGAGCTTAAAGCCAGACCTAAATTCCTAGCTTTTTATTCAAGCCTAAATAAGCATAATTTAGTTTTCATAAAATTATCATATTGTTATACGCTCCAAACCAGAGCCCGGGACTAGCGATGCTGTACTCCGGCCATAACCAGGGACACGTAGGGCATATTGTCCTGAAGATCACATTAGAGAGGTAAGGAACATGACCAAGCATATCAACATCTGCCTGCTAGCCTTAGTTCTGGCCGGGATGACGCTCTCGATCAGGGTGATCCCGGCGCTGGCCGCCCCGGTAGAAGCCGAAATTGAACTCTTAAAAAAGATGCTGACCGACCTGGAACGGAAAAAAGACGAGGAAATAAACGAACTAAAAAAGAGAATTGCCGCCTTAGAACAGGAAACTCAGAAACCGCAAGCTCCGCCCGCCGAGGTACGGGAAGCTCCGCCCGACGAGGTCAAGGAGGTCAAACAAGAGGTGGCCACCCTGACCGGCAAAGTGGAGAATTTTATCGAAAAACACAAGCTTAAAGCCGGGTTGCGCATGCAGGCCTGGTATCAGTTTATGGAAGATGGCAAAGCTGCGGGGAAGGGCCGGAAAGACCTGGACGATTTTATGCTGCGCCGCTTCTATTTTTACCTACAGGGTGAGGCCTTCCCGGGCTTTGGTTTCTTTGCCCATATTGCCGGGGACCGTCTCGGTCAGGATGGGCTGGATCAGCCTTCCGTAGGTCTGGGGACCAGTATCGCGGTGCGCGATGCCTGGGTTTATTATAAGTTGGGTGAGCCTTTGACCATCCAGTTAGGCCGGATGTATATCCCCTTCACCCGCAACTATGGCACCACCTCTACCTTCGGCCTGTTGCCGCTGGAACTGGCCTTCAATCAGGGCGGGGTGCGGGGCGGCATATTTTATTACAGCAAAGTGGGGCGCGATGACGGGGTGCTGTTGTGGGGCAATCCCTGGGGCGGGCTAATCCAGTATCGCCTGGGAGTCTTTGACGGGGTTGAGGGCGCGGCTAACCCCGATGATAACCTGAGACTGGCCGGTCGGCTCTCCTTAAGTCTGTTGGAGCCCGAAACCTCCTGGTTTAATCAAGGCACCTATCTGGGGAAGAAAAAGGTCCTGTCTCTGGGCGCCGGTTTTGATTACCAGAATAACCTGACCCTAAATAACCGACCGGACGAGAACAATCTGGGCTGGACAGTGGACCTGTTTTTCGACCATCCCATCGGCAGCGGCGCGCTTACCGCCGAAGCCGCCTATATCAATGTCAAAAATATGACCCAAACCCTGGGTTATAGCTGGCTGGTAGCCGGAGAAGACGCCCAGCTCTTTTATATTCAAGGGGGCTATCTCTTACCCTGGCAGTTGGGGCCGGGAAAACTGCAACCCTATTTCCGCTATGAGCGTCTGTTTGTCAAAAATCGCCCGGACACCTATTTCCCCAGCTTCGGTCTCAATTATTATCTCAAAGGCCAAAACGCCAAGCTGAGCGTCGATTGGACGCAGATCACCCAACAGGAAGATCACGCCCCCAGCGGCAACTACAGCGGCGGCGATCAGAACCTGGTGACCGTCCAGGGGCAGGTAGGGTTTTAATACTGTTTTCAGTTTTCGGTTTTCTGTTGAAAGGATAAATTTAATCAGTAGGTTATGTGTTAAGTGGTTTGCATTGGAATGGAAAGTTGATAATAGGTGCCAATCGCCATTTCTGCTGCCCGTCGCGTGATTTTGTTATAATTAGAAGGAGAACCTAGATGACTTTATGGAAAAATCTCTTTGCCACCCGGTGGGGCATCATTGGGGTGGGCCTGGTGATTGGGGTGTTGGCCGCCCTGTTACAGAAATGGGGCAATCCGGGCAACATGGGCATCTGTGTGGCCTGCTTTGAACGGGATATCGCCGGCGGTCTGGGGCTGCACCGGGCCGCGGTAGTCCAGTATGTCCGCCCGGAAATCATCGGCTTCGTACTCGGGGCCTTTGTTAGCGCCTATCTGTTCAAGGAATTCCGCCCCCGGGCTGGTTCCGCGCCGATCGTCCGGTTCGTGCTGGGAGCCATCGCCATGATCGGCGCCCTGGTCTTTCTGGGCTGCCCCTGGCGGGCCTTGCTGCGTCTGGCCGGCGGGGACGGCAATGCCCTTTTCGGCTTACTCGGTCTGGTGACCGGGGTGTGGATTGGCACCTGGTTCTTCAGGCAGGGCTACAACCTGGGGCGCTCTCAGGCTACTTATACGTCGGTAGGTTGGACCCTGCCGCTGCTCATGGTCGGACTACTCCTGCTCCGCCTGATCTTTCCGCCGATTCCGGAGCAGGGCGAAAGCGGCATACTATTTTACAGTCTCCAGGGGCCGGGAGCCATGTACGCGCCGGTCATGGTCTCCCTGGCGGTGGGCCTGTTGATTGGCATCATCTGCCAGCGTAGCCGGTTTTGCACCATGGGGGCCTTTCGGGATCTGATTCTCTTCCGCCAGGCGCATTTATTCTCCGGCGTCCTGGCGCTCTTGGCCGCGGCCTGGGTCACCAACCTGATCGTTGGCCAGTTCCACCCGGGTTTTACTAACCAGCCGGTGGCCCATACCATGGAAATCTGGAACTTCGGGGGAATGGTGGTAGCTGGTCTGGCTTTTGCCCTGGCCGGGGGATGTCCGGGACGGCAGCTCTTCCTGGCCGGCGAAGGCGATGGCGACGCCGGGGTGTTCGTGCTGGGGATGATCGTCGGCGCGGGCGTGGCCCACAACTTCAAGCTGGCCAGTTCCCCCCAGGGAGTCGGGCAATATGGGATTATCGCGGTCATTATCGGGCTTATCGTCTGTCTGGCGATTGGCTACACCATGCGCATCAAGTTAAATTGAGAGGTGATATTATGGGCACCACGATCGACGCCCGGGGGCTGTCCTGCCCCCAGCCGGTGCTGCTGACCTTACAAGCGATTAAGAAGCTGAATAAGGGGCAAATTATGGTCCTGGTGGATACCGATACTTCCAAGGAGAACGTCATTCGGGCCGCAGCCAGCCAGGGTTGGCAGTTGACCGAGATGCAACAAGAAGGCCTAGAATATCAACTTACCCTCACCAAGGACTAGCCATGAGGTGGCGTGGTATTTTTAAACGCCAACTGCGATCCCGACCGGATGAGAGCCAGGCTGATTTGGGTATATTGGTTTTTTCCCATACCAGCGAAGTTATCCGGGCCGAAAAGCTCCTGAAGGCGGCCGGCTGGCAGATCCGGGTGATGGGGCCGCCGCCGGAGATCCAGAGCGGCTGCGATCTGGTTATTGAATTTCCGCTGATCGAAGAGCTTAACTTGGTCCGGACCCTAGAGGCAGCTCAGCTCAGCCCGCTGCAAATAGTCCCGGTGAGCAGCCCTCTGATGAAACCCGTAGACCTTTTCCAGATCAAGGACTTTGGCCGCTACCTGATGATTCGAGCCGCTAATATGAAATTGACCGTGGACAAAGAATCTCAGCTTATTGTTAACATCTCGGGTGGCGGTTGTCCCGATGTCCCCTACCTGGCGCAGAAAATGGTCGGGAAGACCCTGGCCACGGCCCCCCGCCCGAAAGAAATCGGCCATACCCTATGCGGCTATGCCCTGCAACTGGCCTTCGAGGAGATAGTCCGGCAATGCTCGCGGTAGTAGGCACCGTGCCTGTGCCGGATTTCCCCCTGGTGACTGGCCAAGTCACCCTGAACCAGGATCTGATCGACATACTGGGATATCAGGTCTCAGTCAACCGCGGCACCCCGGCGTTGCTGGCCGCGGCCCTCATAGTCTGTGAAGTCCTGGGTCAACCAGCCCCTTATGCCTATCTGGTAGGAGATCTCGGCCTGGGTGAGGGCAGCCGCCGACTTTACCAATACCTAGCGGCCAACCTCAAAAAAGCCCACATCCACACCCTGGTCTTTCATTACCTACAGCCCGATGTCGATTGGCATAACCGCGTGCTGTTCGCGGTGGAAGAGATGTCCCCGCGTCCTATCCTGATCGCCGACGCCGGGTTCATGTATGCCGCCAAAATGAGCGGGCAGGCCAGTTGCTACGATCTTTTTACCCCTGATGTCGGGGAGTTGGCCTTTTTAGCGGATGAACAGGCTCCGCATCCCTTCTATACCCGAGGTTTTATTTTGCATCAGGAAGATCGGGTTCCAGAACTGATTGCCCGCGCCTATGCCCACGACAACGCCGCCCGCTATCTATTGGTCAAGGGCCAACAAGATTATCTGGCCACCCGCGCGGGTATCGTGGCTACCGTTGCCCATCCGCTTGAACCCGCCCTGGAAGCCCTGGGGGGGACCGGGGATACCCTGACCGGAATCGTCGCCGCCCTGGCCAGCACCGGCATGGCCATTGACCAGGCGGCGATCATGGCCGCCCGGGTCAATCGTTTTGCCGGGCATTACGCCCACCCTACCCCAGCCACCCAGGTAGCAGAGATTATCAGGCACATACCTGCAGGCCTGGCCCAAGTCATAGGATCAAATCTATAAATTTAAGCATCCTGGCTTACCCCTGAAATAATCGCCGGTAGCCTAATCTCAAATTATCTATCTTTGGTTATCGTTCCCTGGCCACAGCAGGTTAAAGCCAAAGTCAACCATAACGTCGCCATTGACTCCGAAGCCAAGGCAGCATAAAATGGTCCATGATCAAAGCGCAGATTAATCAGCCAAAATAAAGATAGCCTCCGGAGTCTGGCTCTTTCCGGCTCTAAGGAATCTCAGCTTTTCTGGAGAGTTAGCTTATGGGTTTTATCAGCTATGGGGCCTGGCCCAGGCTAAAATTGGTTATTTTGTTTGTCATTATTGCTGCTTATAGTATGGGCTGTGGTTTTACGCCGTTTTATGCCTTGGGGAAAAAGTTTGACCCCCAAAAGGCCTCCGAACTCATCAAAGGTCAATCTACCCGGGATGATGTCCTGCGCCTGTTCGGTAGACCGGTGGAGAGTAACACGGCTGATCTCGAAAAGGCGGATTGGTGGCGCTATAATTATGTCTATCTGGGCAATCTGGGGGTAGAACGCGCCGATCTTGATGTTTACTTTAAAGATGACCGGGTAGAAGATTATCAGGTTAAAGTAGAGAAAAGTCGATATTGACCCTACCCGGTAGCTTAAAACCGCGACAACCTATCTAATGTTTAGCGGATCGCCGCCCACATTGTTCCGGTTTAGGAACTCACTATGTATTTGATTGATATGGTTATCGACCACGTCTACAACCGGGCGGGGGGGCAAAAATACCCCCAAGGATCTATTACTGGTATAGTTCCAGGGCTGTTCGACCGTAACCGAGACAATCTTAAGATCTTGACCTAAAGGATAGGAAAACGGCAAAGTGGCCAAAAACGCCGAAGTGGTCACCAATGAGCCCACCATAGTCACCGGCCGCACTAACAATAAATCCGGAACCGTCTTAACCAGGCTATCCGGCGGCTCGCGTAGCTCAATCTCCTGCGCCCAGCCAGGCACCGGACTCAAGATTCCCCAGCAGGCCATTATGGTTACTATTACCTTGAAAAATCGCATCCTGTTCCCTCCATGTTGATGGGCTGCAGCTTATCTTTATGCTATTCATAGCGCAGCACCACGGTAGGATCCTGGTTGGCAGCGCGGGCCGCAGGATAAGTGCCGCAGACAATACCCAAAACGCTGGCAATCACCAGGGCAATAAGTAACAGTTTCACCGAAAAAACCGGGGGAAAGCGAAATAAGTAGCTGATCAGTCTGGCCCCTAAAAACCCCAAGATGGTGCCTCCTATGGCCCCGACCAGGCAGAGCAGAATAGATTCACATAAAAATTGCAGCTTGATTTCCGTCTTGGTCGCCCCTAAGGCCCGGCGGATGCCGATTTCCCTGACCCGCTCGGTAACCGAGACCAGCATGATGTTCATTATCCCAATACCCCCCACCAGCAGCGAAATACTGCCGATAGTCCAGAGGATATATTCGAAGATCTTAATATTTTTTTCCTGGGTCTGGAGCAGCAGTTTCTGACTTCTAATCTCAAAACGATTGGCATCCCCGTAGCGCAACTGAAAATACCGCTCTAATTCGGCCATGGCGCTATTGGTATCCCGGGCCCGGACATAGAGGGTGCGAATTTCATTGGACTGAAATAGACGCTGGGCTAGCGGTAACGGGATCAGGATATCGTTTTTAACATTTACCATGCCCAAGCCGGTGTCCTTGATAATACCTATAACCTTAAATAGATAGCCTTTGATGGCTAATTGCTCCCCCAGGGGATCCTTGTTCCCAAAAATGCGGGTGGCCACCATGTCTCCCAATAAACAGACCTGATGTCCGGATTCCAGGTCCAGTTCCGAAATCGTCCGGCCCCTGGCATCCTGCAATTTAAACATCTCTTCATAAGCGGGAAGGATGCCGGTTACATTCAACATTTCCTTCTTGCCGTGCCGATAGAAATCGCTGGAATCACTGATCTCGGGAGAGACGTCCAATACCGCGGGACAGAACCCCTTAATACCATCGATATCTCGGAGAGATAGAGTCTCACCTCTGGTCGCCGGTTCTTTTTTGTCCGACAGTTTAGTACGTTGCGGGCTTACCTGGATAACATCCGCCCCCAACTCCTGGATGGCCTGGTTGGTCTTTTGCTGGGCGCTTTCCCCGACGGAATACATAATGGAAAAAGAGGCAATACCGATGACGATGCCCAGAATGGAAAGTCCGGTGCGCAGGCGATGGACCCCCAAGCTCTGCCAGGCGGTGCCGATGATATCTCGAGGCAACATGTTAACCTGAACCTTCGACGATCTGACCATCCCGGATGATGATGGTCCGATCCGCATGAGTGGACATTTCCGGAGAGTGGGTAACCATGATAATCGTAATGCCACTCTGGTGCAGTTCCCGCAAAATATCCATAATCTCGGTGCCGGTCTTGGTATCGAGATTACCGGTCGGCTCATCGGCGAGTAGGAGGGCCGGTTGCGAGGCCAAGGCTCGAGCTATGGCCACCCGCTGCTGCTCTCCCCCGGAAAGCTCGCCGGGCAGTCGTTCAGTTTTCTTACCCAAGCCCACTCGGTCGAGCATCTGCATGGCAATCTCTTTACGTCGCGACTCCGGAATTTCCTGATAGATGAGCGGCAACTCTACGTTACGTCTGGCGCTCAAGCGCGGCAACAGGTTAAAAGATTGAAAAACAAACCCGATATCTCGCTTACGGAGCAAGGACAACTCCTTATCCGACAAGCTCTCGACGGCCTGGCCGCGAAAAAAATAGTTTCCGGAAGAGGGCCGGTCCAGGCAACCCAGGATATTGAGCAAGGTGGTCTTGCCCGACCCCGAGGCCCCCATGATGGTCACGAACTCTCCCTCTAACACCTTAAGACTGACGTCCTGTAAAATTTTTAAGGAAAGCTCACCGGTGGCATAAGTCTTGTTAATGTTTGTCAGTCGCAAAAATTCCTTGATGTTTTAGCCTCCCTCCGCCAGGCCAACCGGGATATAGCGCAGAATATTTTGCCCCGACGCCAGTCCCTGGGTAATCTCCGCCGAGGTATCACTAGTGATGCCCACCTGCACCGGCTGAAAGCGCGGTTCCTTGCCGCCCAGCAGATAAACGCCGTATTGGCCCTGGCGTTTGACTAATGCCGAAACTGGTACCAACAAGACCCCTTTTTTCTCCTCCAAGGGAATTTCCACATGGCCCGACATGCCTACTTTTAGAAGGGGACTGGGATTATCTAGCTGACAACGCACATTGTAGGTATTGCCGGTCTCAGAACTCATGGCTGAAATCGATACTACTTTACCGGTAAACTTCTCCTGGGGAAGAGCCGGAATAGTGATCGACGCCGGTTGGTCCAAATGTACCCGGAAGACATCGAATTCGTCCACCTGCACATCGACCGTAAGATGAGTCTGATCGTCAATGGTCATTAAAATCTCCCCGGCCGTCACATTGCGGTTCTCGGAAAGTGACTTTTCCACCTGCCCCATTAAGGTACTTGACTGTCGTTTAATACTGACCACCCCGGTGTACGGAGCCAAAATTTCTTTATGGGCTAAGGCCGCTTGCGACATCTGAAAAGCAATCTCCATGGCGATAAAGTCGGAGCGGGCCTTTTGCACTGCGTCCTGATTGCCTTTGGCTACCACATCGGCAAACTGGGCCTGAGCACCGGCTAAATTAGCCTTGGCGCGTTCCAGCTCCAACCGGGAATTGTCTAAATCCTGCTTGGAGATTGCTTTGCCTTTATAAAGTTGCACATTCTGGTTATAAGTTTTGTCTTTTTCTTCGAATTCCAGGCGGGCGGTTTCCAGTTGCGATTTGGAATTCACATAGGTCGGAGAATTTTCCCAGTTCAGGACATCGGTTAATTTGACTTTGGCATCTAGATATTTAGACCTATCAGTTTCCAGCTTGGAAATCAGGTCTTCCTCACTGAGCCGAATTAATAATTGGCCTTCCTCGACCCGGTCGCCATCTTTAACCAGGGCTTCCTTGATGCGGGCGTCAATCAGACTGGCCACGTCCGCGGAATACAACGGCTGAATGGTGCCGGATAGATGAAGTTTGGCGGCGATGTCCCCGGTCTCAACCGTATAAACCTGATGACTGCCTGTTGGTCCCCGAGTTTTTCGACCCCATAGTAAGAAAAGGAGCAGAATCAGGACCAGGCCTCCAGCCACTAAAAATTTTTTATTAGTAAAGATCTTGGGCATATGACATCTTACTCAGACAAGTTGCTAAATTTTTACTAGCACTTTTTGATATTAAAAAATACCGACCGTGCCCGAAGTCTTACCCGATTTCTGGTATTTAGTCGGCAACGGTGACCAACGCCCGGCCTAAAGCTCGATATAGCCGTTCCTTAGACAGGTTATATTGGATGATGGCGGTCAGCAGGTTCAATTCCGCGGTTCTAAGATTTTGTTGGGCGTTGGTCAGCTCCAGGTAACTGGTCAGACCCATGCGATACCGCAACTCCTCGATATTCAGGCTTTCTTTCGCCAACTTGATGCTATTTTTTACTATATTGACCCGTTCCAGGGCATTATTTAGGTTAATCACCTCGCTTTTCACCTCAAGCTCGATATCCTCTCGGGTCTGATGCACGTTAGCCTCGGCCTGGTCAATGCTAGTCAAGGCCTGGACCTTTGATTCCCGAATCACACCGCCGTCAAAGATAAAAATCGGCACGTTGATGCGGGCGATTATGTTCCAGCTCGGTCCCTTCGGCCGTTCTTCGATGGCCTCGGGGGGGTTGCGCCCCGTAACATTATAATCCCAACCACCCGAGACATTCAAGCTAGGCAGATAGCGATCGTAGGTTGACTTCAAACTGATCTTAGCCGATTCCAGGCTTAAACGCGCGGTTTGCATTTCCAGACGGTTTTGCACCGCCTCCTGGACACAGGTCTGATATTCGAAAGTTTCCGGAACATAGGTCAGCTTGTCGGTGGGAATAATTTCTATCTGCTGATCTAAAACCAAGGTGTTACGTAGAGTAGCCAGAGCATTTTCGTAAGCCCCCTCATCGGCCTTCATGGTCTGGCTGGCATTATCCAACTGCACGCTGGCCGTCAGGACATCCACCTCCGGGACTCGGCCGGCTTTCAAACGCTCCTGGGCAATACGCAATTGTTCTTGGGTCTGCTCCACCAGGGCCCGATCTATGATCATGGTCTCTCGGGCCCGTAGGATATCATAATATTGGGTGTAAACATTGACGACTAGATCTTGGCTGGCCAGGACATATCTGGCCTTGGTGTCAAGCAGTCTAATTAAGGCCTGCTGCACCGCGCGGCCAATCGAGCCGGAAAGGTCTAAAGGCATGTCCAGAGTGATTTGAAACCCCCCGGACCACCGATTTACTACCCGGGGGAAGGCTTCCAATTGATTGGCCAGACCATGAGAACTACTAACGCTCCCAGTTACTTGCGGATAGTAGCCTCCCTTGGCGGCGCGGTAGGCGGAAGCCGCGGTGGTCAGAGATCGCCTGGCGGTCTGTAAATTACGGTTGTTCTTTAACGCCAGTTCGATCGACTGGTCTAGTGATAAGGGCAGTTTGCGTGCCCCGGTCATTTTTGGTTCGCTAAGGGCAGCCTTAATTGGGCTACTAAGTGTCACTATCAAGAAAAAAAGGCATAATACCACTAAAGTGACTCTTGGTAGAATTACCATCGCGACTTCCCTGTAGTGATAGGAAGAGAGTTAAAGAATAACCGAGGCCGCCCTCCCGCTGACCTCTGGTCTTAGCCATAATCAAATCTTTAGTAACCGATGTTATCACACTAAAAAATGTTTTGGCAAAATAAATTTGTCATAAAAGTCTGGCTAACTAGGGCTATTCACTCTTTGCTTTTGGTCCTAAAAGGGCCCAATCGGTGAGCAAAGAGGTTTTGCCCTTACTCCTTCTTAATGAGGCCGAGGGCTCGGGCTCTGGTACCCAAAAGAACCGGATGGCAAAAGTAAAATCTAACGCCGCGGCTGTTTATGGTTGGGATTTAATAGTGATGCCCAATAAAACCGGCGCGGCGTTAAGCAAGGAAAGAGGGTATGAAGGAAATTATCCGGGCTACTGGTGGATTCTAGGGAATTCTAACTTGGCGTTTTCCTTTTTGATCAACGTCTTGACCTTCTTAGTGGCCAGGTCCACTTCACAAATTACCCGATCTTGGCCCTCGGCATGGCTGAATACCAGCTTGCGGCCATCGGGGAACCAGGCGGGATGACCGTCATCTGGCCCCTGGGTAATCTGTTGGGGGTCCGAGCCATCCACCTTGACCACCCAGATGGTTTTGCTTTGCGCCTTGGGATCCCAGGCCGTAAAGGCGATTTGGTCTCCCAACGGCGACCAGCTCGGTTCCGTGGCATAAAACTTTTTGGGCAAAAAGGTATCAGTCGTTTTTTTCTCCAAATCCCGAATCTTCAAAACCGCTAACGGAACCTTTAAATAAGCATAGACCACCTTGGTGCCGTCCGGAGACCAGCTCGGGTAGAGTTGCGGGCTATCGCCCTCGGGATCTAAAGGAGTGCGTTTTTTCTCCTGCAGATCCATAAGATATATTTTAGGCTGATCTTTCTTGGCCCGGTCCGCAGACCAAGTAATAAAGGCCAACTGCTGGCCATCGGGAGAACACCTGGGATATTCATCATTGGCCGAACCATCCGACAGCTGAGTGCGTTCATTGGTCTTGAGATCGAGTTGGAAGATTTGCGGAATCATGCCCAAATCGGTTTTGGTGAACTCGGCAAAGAACAAACTGTCGCCGTCGGCCGAGAAGCTGGGCATTATGGCCCGGTTACTATCGGTCAGTTTTCGACGTTCAGTGCCATCTAATCGGCTAAAACCCAGATTAAACCCCTCCTTAGGCGAAAAGACCTGAAATACAATCTTCAAAGACCCTTTACTCTGGGCCGGTATAGGCAGAGCAAGAAATAAGGTAAACAAAAGGCCACAGGTGCAAACTATCCCTAGCCGCCGGACGATGGTCGCCATTGATTCCTCCACTTTTTGGCTTTGCGATGGTTAACCGATGGTTGATCTGGTCACCGTAATTGACTTCCAGGCCATCGAGGTAGCAGGGGTGATCTCTTCGAGGTGCCTAGCCGTCATGGCCGCCAACCTTAGGGCGGCCATGACGACAGGCAAGTTTAAGCTGGGTTAGACATTAGGCTACTTAATCCATGTTAAAATCAACATTTGTAATGTACAGGTTGCTGGCGCCCAAGCAGATGGGTACCGGGGTGCAGCCGCAGACATGGAACCAGCCGTAATTATTTTCCCCACAGACCTTGGCCTTGGGACGATAGAAGGGACAGATATCAGTGGTGTAGCAGCAGGTGTAATAGCCACAGAAATCCGTGGTGGTGCAGCACAGACAAGCACCACAGCCATCATCCAGACAAACGGTCCCACCAACATCTCCCCAGATATTGAAGAGGGTCACTCGACCACTCACACAAACCGTCGCGGCCTGGGCCATAACCGGCAGAGCCAACATCAAGCAAATGGCTAACACTACAATCTTTTTCATCTTTCTCTCCTTTTTGAATTTGAATTAGGGGTTGTTAAAGTTTAAAACCAATCCTTAAAACCACTGTGTCCTACTTATGTGCAGCGGTTCCCGTTCCTCACCCCCTTTCCCACGCCGCCTCAGCACTGCGGCTTTAACTTTTTTTCCGGCGACCAACTACCCACAGACCCAACAGTCCGCCGCCGAACAGCAGCATGGCGGGCGGCAACGGCACTATCACTGCCGCAATATTAGGTTCTTTAATATTAACGGTCGCCTCCACCCAACAGCTATGGTCAAAATCGCCGAGTTGATTCCACCACTCCATCTCATCAATGAATTTCAGGGACAAACAGTACCGGCCTATCACCCCGCCGGTATGGTCCAGCGGATTCAAAAAGTAATCCAACGCCAATGCAGGGTCAGTTTCGTCACCAATGCTGCGCGGCGCTACCGGACAGTTCAAGTAAGTTGGTACATCTGAGATAATATAAAGATTTTTCTGGAAGAAAGTCCAATTGTAACGATAGGCCAAATAGGTCCAGACCTTCATATCACTGGCAATATCAGGTCCGCCACAGTTGATATCGATCCAGATCTCGGGATCAGTAAGTGGATCTTCAGCTACCCCAGGTTCGAAATAGGTCCGCATTTCCATCCGTTCACCAGCATAAGCCGTGATTCCAGCGGATTCAACATGGGCCCACAGGGAGTTGACATCAAACCTGACGGTGAAGCTGGTGGTCTTACCGAAGCCATCCGCGTCCCAAGTGGTGCACGGTTCGGAAATAGATATACCCCAATCACTACCGGCTTGATTGGTTTGCGATACATTTACCCAGGTTGCCGATACACTATCGCTCCAGGTCCGATCACCGGTGTGCACCAGGGAACCGTGCATCATGGCACTACCACCGACTTGGGCTAATACGCCAGGACTTATATCGTGAGTCCCATCATCGTAAAGGCTAATGTCGTAAGCCCCGGCCCCGGCGGGAATACCGAGACAGAGCATCAGCCCCATCACCACTGCCAAAAATCTTGGTTTCATGATCCTCCTTCCTCCTTCCTCTTCAAAGGTTGTTTAATATCTTTTAATTGCTCTTTTCTCCCGCCGCCCGCCAGCAGTGACTCGGTTGCTTATCACCCCTGGGACCTTCCTGCGCTACCCTCCTTCCCTAAGAAATCTTGTTAAACTCCTATTGAATAATAATTATCTTTAATACGGTTTTCTTATAACCGATTTTATTAATTATAATGCAATTTAGATACCAAATGATAGTGCTTGTTAATATCCTCTAAATTCTTTTAGTTAGCTTATAGTCAGGTTCTTTTAAATTGGTTATTGTTAAAAATACTTAACATTATGTTTAAAAAGATAGACTTTATACCTCAATATAAATGGAGAACTATAAAATACTCTTATATTCTGGATAAGGAAAGATATTAATTTTTTTAAAGATAGCAGCAGATTGGAAAATCACCGGTAGTAGCCTCCCGAAGGAGATCATCAGCAACCGGCCGCTAGTGCAGCCCCGGAAAACAGACCATGGTTGGTTTCGATGCTAACCGGACCCGGAAGGGGCCAGAACCCGGTTTTAGCGTTGCAAATCGGCAGAGAGTTGGATCTTGTCCACTACTTACGATAGTTAGTGGTTAAAAATGGGAAGCGAGGTGGGAATGGAGAAAGGAATTGAATAATTTAATAGCAATTATTACAACTAGTTATCTGGCGTTAAAATTTTTTAACCCTGGCTCTCAGAGCGTCGCCCGGTGTAATATCCCACCAGTCCGGCGTATTCCTTCCGGACCCCCAAAATCAGGAAAATTACCCCGGGGTGCTTATCACCCATAATGTTTCGGCGCGTAGGACGCGCCCTATGAAAGTCATTTGCAGAGAAAGTTGGCGCGCTCCCATAGGATGAAGAATGGGCGGGCGGGCAGGGCCCTACCCTACCCTTACCAAACTTTGAACCTTGAACCTTGAACTTGTCGTAACAGCACCTCCGCTCAGAGTTTGCAGATGCCGTGGATGGAATCGCAAGTCTGCGCATATAACCGTTCTATCCAGTCCTCCTGGCGCCGATAGGGGCCCAAGATTGCGGCCGCCTCGGGCACCGCCGCCCTTTTGGCCAAGCGGCGCAGCAGGCGGTGCACCGAAGTGATATACGTGGCATGACTCCAGGTTAAAGGAGAAACGGATAGGGGTTCCCCGGTCAAGGGGTTGATCTGCTCGGCCAGTACCCCCGAGGGCAAGGCGTGGGCCGCCACCCAGGACAGGATGTCCAGGGCCTGGTCGATGCTATTCGCATCATCGCCCTGTTCCAGCAGATAGTCGGCCAGCCACAGGGTACAGATAAACCAGGGGTTGCCGGGCAGGTTAGGGCTGACCCGATGATAGGCATCATCCTCATAACGGGCCAGGCCGCCGATCTTGGTCTTGACCCATAATTTGTCCTTTAAGGCCGCCATGGTCGATACCAGCCGGGGATCCTCGGCGGCATAAAGACCAAAGGCAAATAGCCCCCAGAGGCTGGCATCGCAGGTCACGTCCACCTCCAGGTAGCCCGCCGGATTGCGGTAGATCATCCGGCAGAAGCGGCCCAGTTCCGGTCGCCACAGGTAAGTGGAAGCCGCATCCCGGATCTCGGCGGCGATCTGGCGATAGTATTCCGCTCTCTCCTCTTCGCCAAAGACCTTACAGAATAGGGACGCCGCGGTCAGGCCGCCGAATACCGCGCCCACCGTGAAGCTTAAGATGCCCCGGCGTTCTTCCCAGAGGTCATAAGAGGGGGCCGGCAGCCCGGTTTCGGCATCCCGATATTGACACATGAAATCCGCAGCCTTTTTGACCAGGGTGCGATAAAAGGGCTTGATGAAATCCAGATCCCGATAATAAACAAAATGGTGCCACAAGGCCCAGATGACCAAAGCGGTGGAGTCTTCCTGAATGGGCAGTTGGGCCTGACCGCCGTGGAACCAGGGATGCCAGGACGAGGCCAGGGTGCCGTCCGGATTATACTTATGCAGCAGGCAGCCCTCCGGCTCCAGGAGCCGGGCAATGAAGCGGAAAAAATTCCGGGAACAGGTAGGATGGCCGGACTGATCCAGGGCATGGGCCACCAGGGCGCCATCCCGGGGCCAGACATAGGAATAGGTATCCCGGTTAAAATGGATGACATCCGAATCATTCGCCGCGACAATGCCGCCCTGCCCATCGATCTGGGTCCGCAAAATGAGCAGACTGCGATGATACAATTCGGCCACCGGCTCGGGCAATTGTCCGAGGGCCGGCGACTCTTTCAGGACCCACAGACGCCAGTAATCATGAGTCCGTTTAATTAGATTTCTGGGATGCTTATGCTTCACCAGGCCATCCAGGCGCTGCACCTCATCCCAGCTCTGTCCGGCGGCCAGCCAGAAATAGACCTGCCCCTGAGCCCCGCCCTCCAGGGTCAGCGTCAATGCGATAACTGAATCCACCGACCCCTGTTCGATGGGGTTGCCGGAAAGTTCGCCATCCTCGGCATCCTTGAAGGTGCCCTCCTTTTCGCCCACGCCTTTCTGACCGACAGCAAACTGGTACAGGCCATCGCCCTCCTCATCGCAACCGTTGGCCAGAAAATACCGGGCCCCTTTATAATGCAGCACGCCGCCGGTCTTGGGGTCAAAGGCCGCGGTATCGCCCACACTATAGGCCGAAATACTGAGGTCCAGGGTAAAAAACAGCCGGATTTCGCGGGGGCGGGGGGCTAAATTTTCTACGGTGATTTCCTTGAGATAGACATCTTCATGAAAATCCACCGCGTCCTGACAGAGCAGGGCTAGACCCAGTTCGGGATGGCGCAGTTGGACTTCAGTGACCAAGGTGTCGGGCACATAACGCAGTTGGCGCTGCCAGCCCTCCCCCACCCAGGCAAACTGCTGCTCCACCCAGACCCCGAGGCGGCAGCGACTACCGCCGATATGATTTTCCTGACCGACGTGGGGAAAATATAGATCGCGGAGGGCATAATGCTGATCAAAACAGATGAGCAGCTTGCCATTACCCAGCGGGAGATCACGAGGCATGGATTTTCGGGCTCCTGGGCTAAAGCTCTATCGGATATAAGTCAGGGGCGTTGTCGAATAAATACTGTTTGGAACTGATGCCAAGAGTCGGCCGCACTAAACTCAGGAGCTTGGTTGCAACTCCCGTACTTCCTGAAACCGGGTGACCAGAATGTATTTTTCGACTTTAACCCGCAGCAGGGCACAGGACGGCGATGACACAAACTCCTGGAGATAAGGATGCTTGTCCAGAAAAATTTTCAAAAATTGTTGGCGCTCCAGGCCCTGCAACTCCCAGGCCTTCCCCAAGGCGGTGACCGCCGCGGCCTCCGAAAAGTCGGATTCTTGGTTGGCGCGGTTATCGACCAGCAAGGAGACCCGAGAATCGGCCATCAGATTGGAATACTTGCGGGTAGCCCGGGTGGTGGCAAACAGAAAAAATTTAAGGTCATCGGTCACCGCAAAGGCCATCAGGTTGGTGTAGGGTTGGCCCTGTTGGTGGGTGGAGAGAACCGCGAGCTTCTGGGAAAACAGCAACTCTTTAATAATATCACGGGTTTCAGCTAGATTTTTCATGGGTTTCGGTATTAAGCAGGTCTTCGCAGTTTCACTGTTAGTCAGAGACTCACCCCCTGATATTCTTTAACCCTGGCTAAACTCCGGGCCTAAGACCTTTTCCACCGGCCGCCGTTCCGGAACATAAACCTGGGGGATTTTGCCTTCATTCCAATCTTGAGAAACATAAAGATTACAGTAACAACTGCCGTACTCAGCGACATCAGGGGTGCGGTAGACGCAGGGGCAGATAATATCCTTATCCCAGTCCCGATCCCCCGCGGCCAAGCGACACGGGCAGGACATATAGCCATAACGTGCTTTATTGATTAACAGGCCCTCCAGCAGTTCAAACACCTTCTGCTTATCCCGGTTAAAAAAATAACCCTTGGCCTCTTGACTCTGTTTTAACATCTCGTATAGCTGTTCTACTTTCATTATATCCCCAGAGTCTCTTTGATTTCGTCTTTTCTGAAACCAACGATAACTTTATCGCCAATCACCAGGGTCGGAAACGAACAGTTGGGGTTGACCTTTTTAACCTCTTCCAGGACCTGCTGTCGCTGTTCGCCGGTTAGGGTATCGACATCCACACAGTCGTAATTAATCCCGCATTGATTGAGAAATTCTTTGGTATTCTTGCAATGACCACAAGTACTCAAGGCATAGAGCTTGACATCGCATGGTTCCATCTATCTTCTCCTCTGTTAAACGGCCTGTTTATTGTTAGCCCGCCCGGCTTGCAGAGTTAAATGGTTTACCGGCCCCATTAGTACCCATCCGGAAACCATGATTCTCCGCACCCTTGATGGGGGAGGGTCAGGGTGGAGGTGAAAAATATTATATAATCTCAACATCTTGAAATTTATGCCCACTCCCACCCGGGGCGGGGGAGTTTCCGAATGAAAACTATCTAATAATAGGTATTAAACTTTAAACGGATTGTCCAGCATAATGGTCTGTTCCCGATCGGGGCCGACGGAGATGATCTGGATCGGCACCCCGACCAGGGCGGTGATGCGCTCCAGGTAGGCCCGAGCCGCGGCCGGAAGGTCGGCATAGCGCCGGATCTGGCTGATGTCCTCCGACCAGCCCGGAAGTTCCTCAAATCGCGGCCGACATTTTTCCAACGCCCTCAAAGAGGCCGGGACGCTGTTCAGGCGAGTGCCGTTAAGCTCATAGGCGGTGCAGATCTTTAGCGGGTTAAGGCCGGTGAGCACATCCAATTTGGTAATCACCAGTCCGGACAGTCCGTTGAGACGGGCGGCATCACTTAGAACTACGGCATCGAGCCAGCCGCAGCGACGTTTGCGGCCTGTGGTAGCACCAAACTCCACTCCCTGGACCTGCAGATGCTCTCCTACCGCGTCAAGACATTCGGTGGGGAATGGTCCGCCGCCGACGCGAGTGGTGTAAGCCTTGACAATGCCGATCACCCGGTTCAGAAGTCCGGGACCGATGCCCGCCCCGGTACAGGCCCCACCGGCCACCGGATTGGAGGAAGTAACAAAGGGATAGGTACCGTGATCAATATCCAGTTGAGTGCCTTGCGCGCCCTCAAAGAGGATATTTTTACCCTGACGGTGGGCCTGGTCGAGCAGCACCGAGACATTGGCTACCAGGGTCTGCAAGCGCGCTCCCATGGCGTGATAGGGAGGCAGTATTTCCTCAGCCTTCAGGGTTTGGTCGTTTAACAGTTTTTCCAGATAAAAATTTTTCTCGGCCAGGTTAAGTTCCACTTTGGCCTTCAGGGCCTCCGGGTCAATCAGGTCGATCATGCGGACGCCGTGACGGGCAATCTTATCCTCATAACAGGGGCCGATGCCGCGGCCGGTAGTGCCGATCGCCCCGGCGCCCTTGGCCCGCTCCCGCGCCAGGTCCAGGCGTTGGTGATAGGGCATGATAATATGGGCTTTTTCGCTGACTTGCAGGTTTTCCGGGCCGACCTCAATCCCCTCGGTCTTCAGGGTGTCGATCTCTTCCAGCAAGACCTGGGGATCGATAACCACGCCATTGCCGATCAGGCATTTTTTCCCGGAATGAAGAATACCGGAAGGGATCAGGTGAAAAATGAATTTCTTGCCGCCGACTACCAGGGTATGACCGGCATTATTGCCGCCCTGATAGCGGACGATAAGCTCGGCATATTCGGCTAACAGATCAACGATCTTACCCTTGCCCTCATCACCCCACTGAGTGCCCACCACCACTACATTGGCCACCGCGCCACCTCCTTTTTTCACAACCATCTTTATGTAAAATATTTCACTAGGCTTGTCAACTGCAAGGGGACTATTTTTCCGTCAGGGTGGCAGCTCCATCCCAGTCGGGGGGTGGCGGGGCCTGGGCATACTCCTGGCACCGGGAAAGCAATAGTTGAGCCGGGCCATCCATAGGTTGCCGGTTTAAGCACTCGGTCAACAATTTTTCGGCCAGCTCCCACTGGCTTTGCCTAAAGGCGGTCAGTGCCTGGTGAAAAATCTCCAGGAATTGGGCTTCCGCCGCCGCGGGCGATCCCTGGCCGCGCAGTTCGAAGATGCTTACCGGGATATGCTTGCCCTTTACCCGGACCCGATCGACTTCTCTTAGAATAAAGGAATTTTTCAAGCGCTGGGCCGTAGATTCGCTGATCAGGATTTCCGTGCCATAGTATTTGTTAAGGCCCTCCAGGCGGGAGGCCAGGTTGACATTATCGCCGATAACGGTGTAGTCAAATAAGCGCTCCGAACCCATATTACCGACTGACATGATACCAGAATTGATGCCCACCCCGATCCTGATCCGGGGCCAGCCGCGCGTTTGCCAGTCCTGGCATAGTTGCTTGAGGGTGGCGATCATCTCCAGGGCGGTCCGGCAGGCCTGATCGGCCGGCTCAGGCATCTCCAGGGGCGCGCCATAAATCGCCATCAGGGCATCACCAATATATTTATCCACCGTACCACCATGCTTGAAGACGATCTCAGTCATCGGGGTCAGGTAGGCGTGCAGCAGATTTACCAGGGTCTCGGCCTCCATTTCCTCCGACAGACTAGTAAACCCCCTGATATCACTGAACATTACGGTCAGATCGCGTTTTTCCCCGCCGAGGCGCAATTTCTCCGGATGGTGCAGCATCTCATTGACCACCTCGGGGGCCACATAGCTCTGGAAGGCCGCCCGGATGCGCTTGCGCTCCCGTTCCTCGGCCAAAAACCGCATAATCGTCACGCCGACGTAGACCGTGGCCAGACAGTTGAGCGGGTAGATCATCTGGAGAGATAATAGCTGACTCGCAAATAGATAGAAGCCGGTAACGGCGTAAACCACGATCACTCCCAGAAATAATAATAGCCCGACCGCCGCCCGCAACCGGGGCAACCACCAACCCAGCAGTAGGCTCAAAGCGATCATCGCCACCAGGTCAAGTTGCAAGACTCCCGAGGCGCTGGTCAGATAATCCTGCTGCAATATGTTGTCAATGATGGTGGCATGGACTTCCACGCCGGGGAAAACACTTACGAAGGGGGTGACCCGGATGTCATAGATCCCGACCGCGGTGGCCCCGACCAGTACAATCCGGTCCCGGAAGACCTCGAGCGGCACGCGGCCTTCGACCACGTCGACAAAGGAATAATATTGAAAGGTTCGGGCTGGCCCCCGAAAGTTGATCAGAAAGCGGCCATAGTTATCTACCGGAATCTGCCGATTACCTAGTCGTACCTGGCTGACTCCGTGCTTGGAGATAGTTATCCCTAAAGGCACGTTGCCTAAATATTGCTGCAGGATTCCCAGGGCTAGAGGTGCCATCAGTTCCCCCTGGTACCTGATCACCAGCGGCAACTGGCGAATGGTGCCGTCATCATCCGGCATAGCATTGAAATATCCGGCCCGGGCCGCGGCGGCCATCAGCCGGGGGATATTGGTTTCGATCTGCGGGGCGGTTAACAGCGGAAACCGCCGCGCCTCGGGTGATCGCCAGTGCACCAGATTATAGGCCGAAGATTTGAGTAAATCCGGTGAGATCTGCATCTCCAGATCGCTTCCCGGGGCTGACTGGCCGCCCAGACCGGGGAAGTAATACCCCAGGACCACTGCCCCTTGTTCACGCAAGGCCTGGGCCAATTCGCCGTCCGGATCCACGACCTTTTCCTGCTCCTGGAGCCATTTCTGAAATCCGGGCGGCCGCCAGCCTCGCCGGTTAACTTCCGCCTCAAATCTTTTCAAGACTCGCCGACCGGACTCTTCTTCCTGTTCGGCAAAAATCATGTCAAAGCCCACCACCCGGGCCTGAGCCTGAGTCAGACGATCCATCAGCCGGGTAATCTGTCGCCGCGACCAGGGCCAGCGCCCCAGGGCCTGGACGCTGTCATCATCTATCGCCACGATAACTACTTCGGAGCCGTGCGGCACCTCCCCGCGCATCTGGAACATCAGATCATAAAACTTGAGTTCGATTAATTTAACGAAGTGGGGGTTCCAGGCCATGAACAACAAATGGCCGAGGATTATCCAGATGGTGAGATTCAGATAGCTGAGCCGGAAGATTTTTCGAAAGGGGGGCCACATTACCGAAAATTTGTCCTTTTGCGGCTAATTTTTCAGCTCCATCGGCTGGATAGACAAATTTCCCGCCCCCCACTAGGATTGCCCTGGAATTATGGTCGGCCGGAAAATTTAACCAGAGGGCAGACCAGGGTTTGAAATATTCAGATAATTATGGGTAACTTAGGTTTTAGATTTTACCTTTATTACCGTCTCTCGGGCCTTGGGATATTATTGCCTAACTCCAGTTAGATTTAACGAATTCGGGCGTCAGTGCGATCAGTTTAAAGAGACGGCTGAATCTTAGGGTATCTCCAGGGTAACATACAGGGTGCGTCCTTGGCGTTTAATCAGCAGCCGGGCCGGGGTTCCACTTTTCAGCCCCTTAATGGCCTTGTGGTAGTCGGACTGGCTGTTAATTTGGGCATTATTAATCTCCACGATCACATCGCCCGGTCGCAACCCGGCCTCCGCGGCGGGACCGCTCCGATCTACCGCCATCACCACTACCCCACTCGTCTCCCGCAGGCGGAACTGGCGGGCCAGTTGTGGGGTCAATTCTTGGACCACCATCCCCAACTCGGATTCCGAGTCACCATCTGGCTTACTACCTAACTGGGTCTCTTCTTTAAGTTCTCCGATGGTGACCGATATGGTCTTTTCCTTGCCCTGGCGCATAACCTTAACCGTTGCCTTGGTGCCCGGCGCGGTATGAGCCACCAGACGGGGCAGATCGTGCATCTCGTTAATTTCCTGGCCATTATATTCCACAATAATATCACCGCGTTGAATCCCGCCTTGAGCCGCCGGCGAGCCGGGATTGACCTCGGCCACCAAGGCCCCCTGGGGCTTGGCCAGACCAAAGGATTTCGCCAGATCTGGGGTTACCACCTGGATCTGAACCCCCAGCAACCCCCGCGTCACCTTGCCCCTTTCTTTTAACGGCGGAATAACCTCTTGGGCTATATTGCTCGGGGTAGCAAAGCCGATCCCCTGCCCGGTGGCCAGAATGGCGGTGTTAATGCCCACCACTTCGCCGTTCAGATTGAGCAAGGGGCCGCCACTGTTCCCTGGATTGATGGAGGCATCGGTTTGCAGAAAGTCGTCGTAAGGGCCGGCGCCGATGACCCGGCCTTTGGCGCTGATAATCCCCTGGGTGACGGTATGCCCCAGACCGAAGGGATTGCCTACTGCCAGCACCCAATCCCCGACCTGGACCGTATCAGAATTTCCTAGCTTTAAAACCGGCAAGTCATGGGCTGAGGTCGTCAACTTGATCAGGGCCAGATCGGTTTTGGGGTCCCGACCTTTGATAGTGGCCGGAAATTCACGGCCATCGACCAGTTTAACCTTGATCTTGTCGGCCCCTTCGACCACATGGTTGTTAGTAATGATAAAACCGTCGTGATCAATAATGAAGCCCGATCCCAGACTGCGTTGCTTAAAGTCTTTGGGAAGGTCTCCAAAAAATTTCTCGAAGAATTCCCGGAAGGGGTCATCCCGGCCAAAAGGCGAAGGGCCAAAAAATTCTTTAACTCGCCCCGGAGCCTTGTGGGTCTTTTCGGTGCTGATGTTAACCACGGCCGGCGAGGCCTGCCGGGCTAAATCTGCAAAGGACTCGGGAGCCAGGGCAGCCTGGAGTTGCTTATCTCCCCTTGACCAACCTGGTCCCAGGAGCATCAGAGCCATAACTATGGTTAACACCAAAAGCTTAATATTATGCTTATATTGCAGCATTAGACTCTCCTATTCCGCTTTCGGCGGTTGGTTAATTAATTTCCAATCCTGGGGTAAATTTAACTTGATGTTTTCCTGGTTACCCACTACTACCACTAATTGTTGGGGCGATAGATATTTTTGGGCCACGGCTCGAATCTGTTCCCGGGTCAGGCCATTGATGAGATCAGGATAACGCCAGGGGTAATCCAACCCCAGCCCATAAAACTCTACGTAACCTAACAGCCAGGCCCGCTTGGCATTGGAATCCATCTTCAGGGGCAGGCTGCCGATCAGGAAAGACTTGGCTTCCGATAACTCTTTTTCGGTTACCAATTCACTTCGGATCCGCTGTTGTTCCTTCAGGGCCTCCTGAAGTGCCAGACCGGCGCTGGCATTTTTAGTTTCCAAGGTAACTTCAAAGGGGCCGGCCTCCACACCAGGATTAAAGCCGCTAGCGACACTGTAAGCCAGGCCGCGGTTATCCCGGATATTATCCATCAGCCGCGAGGCAAAGCCGCCGCCGCCGAGGATATAATTCATTACTAAAAAAGGATAGAAATCGGGATTCTGGCGCTTGAGGGCCACCTGCCCCAGAATAATGTTGGCTTGGGTAATATCCTTGTCGACCCTGAGCACTTGGTTCTGCTGTAGATCGGGGATGGCCGGGATCTCCTTGGGGGGCACCGGGGCCGCGGCCCACTTGCCGAAAAATTTCTCCAGCAGCCCCCGGGCCTCATCTACCCGCAAGTCCCCGACCACCGCCAGGATAGCATTGTTGGGCCGGTAATAGGTGCGATGAAAGTTTACCAGATCAGCCTGAGTGATGGCCGACAGGTCGGCCGTAGTGCCAATCACCGGATAGCCATAAGGATGAGCGCCATACAAGGCCCGGCAAAAGGCCCGCGCCGCGACCATACGGGGCTCATCCTGTTCGCTCTGCAACTGACCCTTAAGGCGTTCGACTTTACGGGCAATCTCCGCCAGGGCAAAGGTAGGATGTAATAAGATATCCTGGCAGAGTTCGAGGGCCGCGGACAGATTCTTTTTCAACACCGTGAGCTTGATCACAGCATAATCCTGCCCGCCGCTAGCCCCCAGCTTGGCCCCTAAAAAATCGATCTCCTCGGAAATCTGAGTGGCAGTTCTGGTTTTAGTCCCGTTTAATAACAGCGCCGCGGTCAGGTTGGCCAGACCCGCCTTGCCCTGTGGTTCTTGCAAAACCCCGGCCTTGATCAACAGTTCCAAGGTGACCAGGGGCAGATCGGATTGCTCGGAGAACAACCAGACCAGGCCGTTGGATAACTGATGGCGCTCCCCTAATACCTGATCGGCGGGGGCGGCAATTCCCCGACTAACCAGGAAGAAGACTCCAATAATGATTAAGCTACATATTTTTCTAGTCAATCTGGCCATGTCCTTTATAACGCCCGACGACGGGCTTGTCGGTTTTCAGGGGATGGAGTATCCCTACCGTGCAGTTGGTCGGTACCAGGTATTGCTGCGCGACCCTTAACACATCTGGTTTGTCTACGGCCTGAATACCAGGCAGCAGTTCTTTTAAACGCTGCCAATGGTCGATAGTCTGATAGCGCCCCAAAAGCATACCGCGATAGAACAGGGAATCCTGAGCCATAATGATACCTGATTCGGCCTGGTTTTTGGCCTTGGTCAGTTCCCGATCAGCCACCGGCGTAGTTTTGATCCGAATCAGCTCGGTTTCCAGGGCCTGCTTTAGTTCCTCCACGCTCTTGCCCGGCAAGGGTTGGCCATAGACCATAAACACGGAGGGCGAAGCCGTTGCCAGGTTATAATCGGCCCCGACATCCAGGGCTAGGCGTTTTTCATAAACCAACTGCTGAAAAAGCCGGGAACTACGCCCCTGAGACAGGATAGAGGATAGCACTTCCAAGGCGTAGGCATCGGGATGACCCAGGTTGGGCACGTGATAGCCCAGGCAGATAAACGGTAATTGCGCTTCCCGCTGCACGGTTACCCGGCGTTCGCCCTGCTGCGGGGGTTCTAAGGGGCGAAAAGGCGGCAGCTCCGGGCCGCGGGGCAGTTTCCCGAAAGTGGCACGGATCTCTTTAAGCGCGGCTTTGGG